>NZ_DAMDAY010000042.1:24342-30238 GCF_032093475.1 Lysinibacillus sp.
ATATCGTTATTAATCATTACGACGTTGTATCCTTTTCTTAATAATATTTGGCTTTTCCTTCTGTTACGGCTAGTCCATGGAACGGCTTGGGGGGTTTCCACTACAACTAATAGTACAATGGCTGTCGATAGTATTCCTAAAGCTAAATTAGGAGAAGGTATGGGGTATTTCTCCATTTCAACAACAGTCGGAGCAATTGTTGCACCGAGTCTTGGGATTCTTATCTACCATTCTTTTTCCTTCCATACACTCATTTGGTCTTCTGCCTTACTTTGTGTATTAGCTGTCATCGTACTTCCATTTGTTCAATCAGTGACACCTATTCAACATGAAAAGCAGCCATTTCGTTTTATGGAAGCGATTTTTGAAAAAGATGTATGGTTTCAAGCATTACTAACTATAGTGACGACACTTGGATTTGGCGCGAGCATTACCTTTTTAGTGCTGTACGGAGAACAAAAAGGATTAAATCATATCTTTTTATTCTTTCTCATCAATGCAATTGTTTCCACTTTACTACGCCCATTTACAGGAAAATGGTTTGATCGGAACGGACCATGGTCGATCATCATTGTGTCAGCAACGCTAGGATTTTTATCATTGATTGTGCTGTCTTATACAACAAATAATGGAAGTCTTATGATCGCGGCAATTTTATTTGGTGCAGGTTATGGAACCGTTATGCCGTGTTTACAAACATGGACTGTTCAAAAAGTAAGTGAAGCAAAAAGCGGAGCAGCCAATGCTACTTTTCTTTCAAGCTTCGATGTTGGAGTTGGCATGAGTGCCTTTGTACTAGGGATTCTAGCAGAATGGATGAGTTTAGAAACGATTTTCCGTCTTGTTAGCTTAAGCTTCCTTTTAGTCGTCTTATTAGTATATAGAGATTATAAAAGAAACAAGAACATGTAATCATAAGGACCAGCCACATCGAAAAGAGTGTCTGGTCCTTTTATTACATAAACGACATATGAGGCAGGAAATTGAGTGTAGAACACAGAACACTAGCTATGTAACATTTTAAATTAAATGACAAGGCGAGGTAGGTGGTAGCTATGCTAATTGCAAAGGGTGTCAAAATGCTAGAGCTGAACTATCAAGGGTTCATCATTCATCCGATGTTGGTGTGGGATCAGAATATGGCTGTGTTAATGGATGCAGGCTTTCCAGGGCAAATGGATGCGTTACGTGAGGCAATGGCACAGGTGGGCGTGTCTTTGGATCAACTGAAAGCGGTTATTTTAACACATCAGGATGTGGATCATATCGGTTGTCTTCCTGATATTTTGCAGGAGTGTGGACAGGATATACATGTTTATGCTCATGCCCTTGATAAGCCTTATATTCAAGGGGAGTTGCCACTATTGAAAGATGGTCAACTAGTGAATCCCCCAAAGGGTAGGGTCGATGTAGAGTTGAATGATGGGGAAGAATTACCGTTTTGCGGTGGAATTCGCGTTATTCATACACCAGGACATACGCCTGGTCATATTAGCCTCTATTTAACACAAAGTAAAACATTAGTTGCAGGGGATTCAATGTATAGTGTAGATGGCCACCTTGAGGGTATACACGAGCCAACTGTGTTACATTTAGAGGAAGCGCGTCTTTCTTTACAGAAATATGTAGATCTAGATATTGAAACAGTTGTTTGCTATCACGGAGGAGCTAGTAGGGGAGATATTGACCATCAGCTGAAAAAGATCCTGATATAGTATAAAGACCAGCCTTAAATTTCAAAAGGCTGGTCATTGTTGATTATTCTGTAATGGTCTCTTGGAATGTTTTACGGCCAGGGCTTACTTTATTGATATGAATATCGATTTTACTAATGGAATCTTTATTTAATGGAATTTTGCCATTCTTCTCTAGTTTTTTCCATGCTTTCACGTTATCACGGTATAAATATTCCGATAAACGAAAGACATCTGCATCCATTTTTAGGCCTTCCTCAAAGGTACCCATAATTTCTTTTTTGACTTCCTCTGAAACCTTTTTTCTTACCTGATCTGGATCTAGCTTGCCTTTAAAGCCATTTAAGACTGTATCAAATTTTAAAACGACTTCAAACCGTACTTGGCTATTAGTGACGATTGGTTTAACTCTGACATCTAATTTTTTTATATCAACAGTTAGGTAATCATCTTTTTCGTTATTTGCTAATTCAAAGGTAATTTCGCCTTGTTTTGTTGCATCATTCATCCATTCGATCCCTCGAGCAGATGTCCCTTTTAAATAGCCTTTGAAGCTGTCCTTTGAGAGAATACCCACACCTGCAAAATAGGTTTCTTTTTCTTGCCCATCTATTGTTTCCCAGCTTTCATTAATGGTAATGTAAGGAACCTTCATTTCATGGTTTGGCTCATTTAAACCGATCACTAGCTGCCTTAAATTGACAGGCTCTACAAATGACTCTTGCTTCGCTGTATTTTTAGGGTTACTTAGTTTAGCAGAGGTTGGTGATTTCTCTAATAATGGAGAAACTAATAACACATCCTCAATCGAGTCATCTGTACAGTAGACCCAAATATGATATCGGGTTTCTCGAAAACGCAAAAATGTGTCGATAACAGAAATGGCATGCTCTTCACGCATAGCATTATCTGAGAAAAGAAGAAAGGTCATATGCCCCCAAAACACTTCTTGGTCCATCGAACGATATAATTTATAAATAGCCTCTTCAATAGTTTTGCCCGTAGCTTTCCCTATTTCGGTAGGCGCTGCTTGAGGATTTGCTGTTTCTGTTTTAGCTACAGTGGCAAAGTTAATAATTTGTAAGTATACAGTATATTCATTGTCTTTATAATCTACTCCAACACCTTGCACATAGTACATTCGTTGTGGCTCTGTGACATCCCAACAGCCTGATAACAGGAGTGTAATAGTAAACATGAACATAGCCACTACTATATTTTTTTGACTCATATGTCTCCCTACTTTTTAAAGGTCGTGTACATTAGTTTGGACAAAAAATGAGTATATTATAAGTAAGATAGTATGTAGGAGAATGGAATAGAAAAGTGCTGCCTACAGTCAACAAGATGCTGTGGCAGCACTGACTTACTCAGTTAATGAAAGTATTTCTCAACGCGTTGAACAACTTCGTTTGCTGAAAGCCCATCCGCGTCGATGACTGGACCAGCCATGACTGGATCACTAATTCCCATCACGTCTCGATCCTGACCTGTAATGATACAGGCATCACATTTTTTGGCATCCTCTTCATTGCGAAGCTGGATCACTTCATAGCCTTTTGCTTTTAAAGCATCCTCAATATTAGATAATGATTGTTCCACACCAATAATTCTAGACATTTTTCGTCCACCTCCTATAAATAATGTGCCATTTCAGGTTGCTCATTATTCATATTATTTTTTAAAGGAAGATGGATAATTTCCTGCTTTCTTCACAACATGAGTTTAGCGCTCTGTTCTTAATAGTGGCTGTGTACTACATCTAAAAGAACCTCCGAAGCTTCGTGAAATTTTAAAATCAACATATTCGACTGTGATCCCTTTTTGTTCTAATTGTTCACCAATCCATGTAAATTCTTTATCTGTAATATAAACCTGTTCATTAACAGGTAAACCATTGGTAGCAAGGCGTGCCGCATCTTCTAAGGAAACGTAAATTTTATCCCAATCCTTTAGCTGTTCAGGAATACCATCTAAAAAGGCTTCCTCACAAACAATCATAAGTCCGTTTCTTACCAAGCTAAGAGCACAGTCTAAATGAAGAATAGTTGGATGAAGCGGAACTTCAACTACCGTATAATCGAAGTTACTCGCTAAATTACGTAGCCATTGAACGCCATTTTGATTGGAAGCTAGTCCTGAATTTCCAACGAAAATTATTTTATCTAAAACTAAGACATCGCCTCCCTCTAAAAAGGGACCCGCTTCTGACGCTTGTCCTTCTGCCATATCTGGCTTTGGAATAGAGACATAGTAACATTGATTTTCATTTGCCTCCTGTGCTAAAAGATGACGCACCGGCAAAATTTCATTGCGTCTATGGGGAAATCGAAGTGAGCCTTCGATTAACAATGGACCAATGGTGAAAAGCGGGTCTCGGACAAAGAAATTGCTATAGCCATCCTCTTTTCCTAATTCCTTTTCATAGTCTGTTAAAAGTCTTGGAGAATGGACTTCAACCCCATACTTTTCTAAAACTTTCTTTAAATTAAGACGTTCCAATTCCCATTGCTGCTGTCTTTCTGGAAAAACATCTTTATAATTTTTACCCTTCGTATCGACACCAGCATAGAGTGCTAACGTTTCTTCAGTTAAAAATTCATCATCTGTTAACTCGTCTTTTGAGGGAAAAGCAAATTCTGATTGAGCCATTACCACTCTCTTTAAAGGAGCAAACTCACTTTTTACAAAAATATTCGTCATCGTACTTCCTCCTGTTGTATGATGGAGAAAAAGAGTGAACTATATTCTCCGTTGTGTCCTTATCCTAAGCTATATAGTAACTACATAGTCAAGAAAGGTAGTAAGGTGGTGAAAAGATGGGCATTGCAGAAGTGTTGACCATCGTTTTGGTTGTATTAAAATGGACAGATGTCATAGCATGGTCATGGTGGCTAGTCTTATTACCTGCCATTATCTCAATTAGTTTGTATGTACTATTATTGGTGGTGAAGCTCGTCGCTGTGTTGATTGGTGTAGTAGCAGTGAAAAAACGACAAAAGAGGGCAGGTCTTTAACCTATTGATTGGATGCTTAATCGGGAACTAAAAAGTGGTAAGCTCCGTCCAAAAGGAACGAATCTTACCACTTCGTAATTATTTGCTAAGTTCATAGGTTTTTATAGCGGTTGGAACAAAGCTTTCACATTTATCTAATAGTGCTGCCACGTCCTCGTCAACAATAAGTGCCTCTCGATATTGCGCTTTTAAAAATTGTTCCTGTTGCATATGGTCAAAAAATGAAATTAATAAATCGAAATAGCCCTCGATATTGAAAATAGCACAAGGCTTTTGATGCAAGCCGATTTGATTCCAAGTAAACACTTCAAAAAATTCCTCTAATGTTCCAGGGCCTCCAGGTAGGGCGATAAAACCATCCGCTAGTTCCATCATTTTACTCTTTCGTTCATGCATCGTATTGACAACGTTTAACTCGGATAGCTGCTGATGAGCAATCTCACGTTCCTCTAATAATGTCGGAATCACCCCAATAACCTTTCCACCTTCTTGTAGAACCGTATTTGCTACTGTAGCCATAATTCCGACACTAGCACCTCCATATACGAGAGTAATGTGGCGCTTTGCTAATTCTTTACCTAGGCGGATAGCCCCTTCACGATAGGCATCAGAAGCGCCGATACTGGACCCACAAAATACTGCGATACTTTTCATAGTTGATTCCTCCATATCTAATCATTCGATTATCTTGGTTCAGCACGGTTTTTCGAGCGAAAGCGAAGCATCCTTGATCTGCTCAATGAAAAAACTACTGAAATAAGATAGGTCTCAGGCGGATGTCACAGATTTAGTAGAGGAGCTTTGAGCAAGCTTGAAAAATCTGGACAATCATTACGCCGAGCCGCAATTAATAGTATAATTTATTTTGAAGTGGAAAGGAATGGAGGAAAAGATCATGCAATTAAATGAGTTTCAACGTTGGGTGAAGGATTATTATGAAGAACGGGGTTGGTCTGAGCTCAATATTTTTACACGTATTGGGTTTTTGGCAGAAGAAACAGGCGAAGTTGCAAGAGCTATTCGAGCATTAGAAATTGGTAGAGACCGACCAGATGAAAAAATAGCATCCTATGAGGAAAATAAACAAGAGCTAAAGGAAGAGCTTGGCGATGTGATAGGGAATATTATTGTCATTGCAAATCAATATGATATTCCCCTAGAGGACATATTTGCTGCTCATCAAGA
>NZ_DAMDAY010000043.1:0-15632 GCF_032093475.1 Lysinibacillus sp.
CATTCCGCTCATACTCTTGATCGAGGTGATCCTTATTGGTTCAAAACCGCTCATATCCTTGCTCAAGGTGATCATAATTGGCTCCATTCTGCTCATACTCTTGCTCGAGGTGATCATTCTTGGCTCAATACCGCTCATATCCTTGTTCGAGGTGATCATAATTGGCTCCATTCCGCTCATATCCTTGTTCGAGGTGATCCTTATTGGTCAAAGCCGCTCATACCCTAGCTCGAGGTGATCACCTTTGACTCAATTCCGCTCATATCCTTGATCGAAGTGATCCTTATTGGCTCCATTCCGCCCATATCCTTGATCGAAGTGATCCTTATTGGCTCCATTCCGCTCATATCCTGGCTCAAGGTGATCATAATTGGCTCAAAGCCGCTCATACTCTTGATCGAGGTGATCCTTATTGGCTCCATCCCGCTCATACTCTTGATCGAGGTGATCATTCTTGGCTCCATTCCGCTCATACCCTATCTCAAGGTGGTTACATTTGACTCAATACCGCTCATACTCTGGTTTGAAAAATAAAGACCATTTGTGATTTGTATTGATTGATCAGTCTCTCGAAAGAATACCTCGTATACTCGCGACAGATTCGTAACCCATTTGCTTTTTCTTTAATAGTATAAAAGTGAGTAGAAGGAGGAGTCTCAAGTGGAAGGTGTAGTGTTTGATAGGAAGTGGATTGAGGATCATTTTGAAGCACTTCCATTATGGCAACAGTCTGCCTATAATGACTTTGCTGCCACGATTGCTGATGAAGCAAATACGTTTCCGTGTGTACCAGCCAGAATGGGCTTTTTATCTAATCATTTACGTTATAGTTTTGTTGGCGATTCACGGGAAGAGCAATCGATTAACTTGCTAGCACAGTGCTTAAAGGAATACGCGAAAGTCTCGCGATCTTGTGGAAAATATACAACCCTTACAGTGTTTTTTCATACCCCTCTTGATATGCTAGAAAGCTTTAAGGTGGAGGATTATCAACAGTTATTTTGGTCAGTCTTAAACCATTTAACCAACATAGATGAGGTAGCTTGGCCTGAAGAAATACCGACAGATCCAGTCCATAATGAATGGGAGTTTTGCTTTAACGGGGAACCCTATTTTATTTCTTGTGCTACACCAGCACATAAATTGCGGAAGAGCCGTCATTTTTCTACTTTGTTAATGGCCATTCAACCTCGCTGGATATTTAATGATATAAACGACTCTACTGCATTTGGACAAAAAATGAAAAAGCTCATCCGCCAGCGCATTGCAGACTATGACCAAATTCCAGGACATCCTGATTTAAAATGGTATGGACAAGAGGATAGCTATGAATGGAAGCAGTATTTTTTAAGTGACGATAATCAAAGTCCATCCAAATGCCCTTTTTTACGGATGTCACAGGAAAATGGTTCATTACGTAATATTCCTTTGCCTTTTCACGACGAACCAGGTCGCCAATCCAATTAGAACAATAAAGAGCAGGCTCACGTAAAAACCGAGTCTGCTTGTTTTTTCGCCTAAAGTCCCAGACACCGTCACTATAATGAGTAATATCCCTATATTATTTTTCACATAGGCCCACTTTGATAATGCCATGAGCTTCCTATAGGTCACTAAAATAAAGAGCCAGTTGTAGATTAGCATTAAACCCGCTGCGGTAATTAAATATTCAAAAATTTTTTCTGGCATCAGAAAGCCAATAACAATCGTGATGACTAAACCACTCGTTAAAAAAATAAAGGCGGGAAATGGCACTTTCATTTTCCCTTTTTTCGCCAAAATATCTGGAGCATCATGATCCTCTGCCAGTGTTATAAGAATGGTGATAACCGCGTAAAGCGAAGCGACCATTGTTGAAAAACCAGCAATGATTAATACACCATTAAAAATATCTGCTACAAAAGGTATATGATAACCATGAAGTGCTGTGATAAAAGGGCTTTCATCTATCGCAAAGTCTTTCCATGATACAAGTGCCAATGCAAGTGCAATAGCTAGGATAAAGATGATTGTTATGACAACAAGCATAATTCTTCCTGCTTTCGGCGCCTCTTGCGGATTTTTTAAATCGATAACCATTAACCCCATTACCTCAATTCCTCCATAGGCATAAAAGGCATAGAGCAGTCCAAGCCATATTCCTTTCATTCCTTGTGAAAAAAAGGATTCATAATTAGCTTGTAATGAATCCAGTGTTGCTGCTTGCGTGCCTTTCATGATGATAATAACGGCAACGATAATAAACATGATAATGGCAGCAGCTTTTAAAGCTCCGAAGATATTTTGGAAATTTTCAAAGCCCTTCATACCTGTTAGAATCACGACTAATCCTAGTACGGCATAAATCGCTGCAGAAATCCAGAGTGGCAGTGCTGGAAACCAGAACCTCGTAAAAATTCCGAGCGCCATCAGCTGACTTCCCATGATTAATAACTCTGACATCAAGTATACCCAGCCATTACTGAACCCTGCCCATCGTCCAAAGGCTTGCTTGGCATAAGTACGAAAGGAGCCTTTATCAGGGTTTTCCACAGACATTTTGACAAGAGCCTCATAAACTATATACGTGCAAATGGCTGCTAATAAAAAAGGAATGAGCACGGCTGGTCCGCTTTTATGAATGGCCATACTTGTTCCAAGAAAAAAGCCTGTTCCTAATGTACAGCCGATACCGAGAAGTGAAAGCTGCCACCAAGACATTCTACCCTTACTTGTTTTTGATGTCATTATTATCAGCCTTTCATTACGTTCTTACTAATGGCATTGTCATGCATCGAATTCCACCACCGCCTTTTTCAAGCTCTGTGACGTCAACCTCAAGCAAGTTCTTTTTCTTTAGTAGTGGATGTGCCAATAATTGCTGTTTCGATGCCTGTTTGCTAATCACTAATGTTTCAGGATTTAGGTTAATAAAATTAATATCAGGGATTGTCTTATAGGTGTCTAGCCAGAAAACTTCAAAACCATGATGCTTTAAAAATGATTCCACCATATCAAAACGTCTGCTTTTCGCTTTCAATACCTGTACTGGAAAGTAACGAACAAAACTTTTAGCGATGACCAAATTCTTGTTCACAACATTACAATTCATATCTAAATGAAGCGTATCATTGCTTTTTGGTAAATCAATGACTGCGATTTCAGAAAATCCCTCATGTAAAATAGTTTCCATTATACCTTCGATAGCCTCTATTGTCGTTCGCATACCGAGATTAATAAGTACAGCATCCTTATTTAAAATCAACACATCTCCACACTCGAATGAATGTAGTGGTTGCAACATTGGCATCAATTGTTGGGGAAACCATTTTTCTAAAAGTGCATGAGCAAGAGGATATTCTGGTTGCCTTAGTGAGCTTCCTGCATTACCAGGTACTATTCGATTGCCGATAACACACGCAAGATCACGTACAAAATAACGGTTAATCAACTGTTCACTTAATAACTGCTGATCAATAGGAAGTTCTTTTGCGTAATCTATAACTTTAACCCCCGCGTTTTCTAATATCATCTTTAGTGCCATGAAGCTTTCCAGTGCCTTACTATGATTAACCGTATCACTCCAACCTACCTGCTCCGCTATCGTTAAATCTGAGACATCTGCAATTGAAGGTGCACAAAGCATGACAACCTTTAGCTCTTCATGCTCTGACCAACAATTTACTTGGAATGAATCCACTCTATTTTCTCCCCTTTTTCATTAGCGTTACCATTGCTTTTTGGATTATACAAATATGAACATAAGCAGGATTTTTTCATTTTATGGTTAATTCATACAGAGGGAAAATCAATTAAAGAAAAGGATGTTATCATGGAATACTATAAATTTTTAAGACAATACGTAGGACATCAACCGATTATTTTACCTGGATCTGTTGTCATCATGTTAAATAGTGCAAACGAAGTGTTACTACAAAAAAGATATGATGGCGGCTGGGGGCTTCCAGGTGGCTTAATGGAATTGGGTGAGAGCTTAGAAGATACCGCCAAAAGAGAAGTGTTAGAAGAAACAGGTCTGATCATCTCAGACTTACAGTTACTGGGTGTTTTTTCTGGACCTGATTGCTATCTTAAAGTGTCAAATGGAGATGAATTATATTCTGTTACAGCTGTCTATTATACAAGAAATGTTCACGGTGATTTAGTGATTGATTACAATGAATCAGAGACGATGCACTATTTCTCACTGAGCCATTTACCACAAAATTTAACAGATCGTCGTTTTATTGAACCATATATAGCACAATTATTACTATAGAGAGAAAACATATTGTTCTCTCTCTCATAGTTACGTAAAATATTCTAGCTTCGCTTGTGGAAAGAATTTTTGCATATAGCGATATAAATGTTCTTTAATATCTTCCTCTTCTTCTTTTTGATAAATATATTTGCCAATTCCATATTTGCCCCATTTATACCTTCTCACAGTTTCGTCGAGTTCTAGCTTCGTCATCGGGTAATTTTTTTCAATTACTCGTTTAGCTGGCTTTGTAAAGCGATGCTGAATAAACTCAAATGTGATATCATCGCGTACATCCTTAGGTAGCTCTGCATCTAATCGTTCAAACATATGGTAATATCCCTCCTGCCACCCTTCATGGAGATAAATAGGGGCCACAATAAATCCAAGTGGATATCCAGCTCTTGCCACTTTACCTGCCGCCTCTATGCGCTTTGCAAGTGGGGATGTACCTGGCTCAAAATGTTTGATGACATAATCTGCATTAACGCTAAAACGAAACCTTGTCTTGCCATTATGATTGGCATCCAATAGGTGGTCTACATGATGGAATTTCGTAACAAACCGCAATTGGCCAAGCTCGCTTTGCCCAAAATGCTCAATAGCACGTTTCAATGTATGTGTTAAATGATCAATCCCTACAATATCAGAGGTACAAGATGCCTCGAAGCGTGTGATTTCAGGAGCTCTTTCGGCCATGTAATGATCAGCTTGCTCTAGAATTTCATCGACATTTACATACGTACGAATATAAGGTTTGTTGCCCATTGTCGTTTGTAAATAACAATAATGACAATGGCCCATACAGCCTGTTGCAAATGGAATGGCATATTCTGCTGAAGGCTTCGATGTATCAAACTTTAACGTCTTTCTAATCCCAACCACTAAGGTGGATTTAGCTACGCGATACTTTTGAAAATCATTGTCTCCTGGCAGATTTCTTACTTGATTGTGCGACGTCGTATAGCGAATTTCAATCCCCATTTTCTCAAACTTCTCTTTGAGCTCCTGCCCTAATGGATACTGAAGTGCATCGGGTTCAAAATAGACAAGCTGAGGTGTAAAAGGCTTTATCATGTCCACCTCCTAGTGAAAATACTGATGATAGGCTTGTTCAGCTGCCATCTCACTCGAAAAAATTAACATATCATTCGTGATCGGATAATAGGTTTCGAATAAAAATAGAGCTAGCTCCTCTGGTTGCTCTGGATGATTGACTACCGCCGCTTCCTGTATATTCGCTACATCCTGAATATGTGGATTGCGATAAAAAATATAAACTATATCACCAGCATTATATGGTTGCTGCATCTCTTCACCTTCCTCTGTCTTTCCATTAGTTTGGTGAAATTGCATAAAAATTATGTCATAAAAAATTTTATTGGCAATATACATAAATTTGTATATCACCAATCTAGAAATATAGAATAATACAGAACTTTTTAAAAATTTGGTATAATCAAGAAAAGGAGGAATTTATATGATTAAACAATCCATTATAGAAAATGTGCTTGAAGCAGCTCTCGCTACAGGTGGTGATTTTTCTGAAATCTTCATTGAAGATAAGTATGCTAATGAATTCGTTTTACAAAGCGGACAAATCGATCAAAGTATTGCTGGACGTGATTTTGGTATTGGCATTCGAATTTTTTCAGGCCTTCAAAGTATCTATACCTACACTAATGATTTTTCAGAGGAAGGCTTATTGGCAGCAGCCAAACGAGCAGCACTAGCTATCAAAGGTGGTGCGTCAGGTACTATTCACCCTCTTCATAAGGAGATGGTGACACCTATTCATCAAATCCTGCGTATGCCTAATACTGTGGAGCACAGCAGGAAAACCGCTATCATGCGACAAGCAGATTCAATCGCTAGAAATTATGACCCCCGTATTAGTCAAGTATTTGTCCGTTATTTAGACGAACAGCAGAACGTACTAATCGCTAATTCTGAAGGTAAATTTGTAGAGGACACACGTATTTATAGTAGGCTGAGCATGCGAGCAACTGCTGAAGAAGGTACTGAAGTGCAAACAGGTTTCTATGGTCCTGGTGCCCATGCAGGCTTTGAATTTATTGAAAGACTGGATCTTAATCATTACGCAGGAGAAGCTGCACGTATTGCTGTAACGATGCTTCATGCAGATGAATGTCCAAGCGGAAAATTCCCTGTCATCATTGATAATGAATTCGGTGGCGTTATTTTCCATGAGGCTTGTGGCCATGGCTTAGAAGCAACAGCTGTTGCTAAAAATAATTCTGTCTTTGCGAATCGTATTGGGGAAAGAGTGGCTCCTGAAATTGTTACATATATTGATGACGGCACACTTCCGAATGAATGGGGTTCGCTTAATATTGATGATGAGGGAGAAAAAACAAGGAGAAATGTTTTAATTGAAAATGGTATTTTAAAGGGCTACCTAATTGATAAATTTAATGCTCGACGCATGAATGCGCAGCCAACAGGCTCTTCACGCCGACAATCCTACCGATTTAATCCAACATCACGCATGACGAATACCTTTATCGCACCTGGCACATCTACGCCAGCCGATATTATCGCTTCTACAGAATACGGAATTTATGCAAAATATATGGGTGGTGGACAAGTTTCCCCTTCCACTGGTGATTATAATTTTGCGGTAATGGAAGCTTATATCGTCAAAGATGGCAAAATTGAACGACCTGTGCGAGGGGCAACCCTTATTGGCAATGGAGCTAAAACATTGCAGCTAGTTGATCGAGTTGGCAATAATCTTGCGCACGGAGCCGGCATGTGTGGATCACTAAGTGGTAGCCTTCCTGTCAATGTTGGTCAGCCGATGATTCGCGTGAGTGAAATAACTGTTGGTGGAACAAAGGGGGAATAAACTATGAGCATTACACAATACCAAAAAAATCTTTTACAACAAGCAGTAGAAGCTGGATTAACAGAAGCAGAAGTCTATTATGAACAGAAAACTTCATTTCAGTGCACACTTTATGAAGGTGAATTGGATAGCTATGAAACATCAGACGATGGCGGTCTCAGTCTTCGAGGACTCTATAATGGAAAGATGGGCTATGCATATACAGAAAAAATAGATGATGATTCTATCGCTTTTTTAATTGATCAGGTGAAAGCCAATGCGGATGTACTCGATGAGCCTGAAGATCTCTCTATTTTTGAGGGTAGCGAGAAATACGCTCAACATTCTTTTTTTAATGAAGAACTAGAAGCAGTGAGTATTCCAGAAAAGATTGAATGTTTAAAGGCTATAGAGCAAAAAATCAGAGCGTATGATCCCCGCATTATAACGCTCGATTATTGTATACTTCAATACTATTCAACTGAACGTGCTTTAGCGAATAGTAAAAATTTATCTTTATCACATAAGGAAAACGGCTTAGTCCTCTTCCTGTCCACAGTTGTCAAGCAAGGTGACGAATTAAAAGCTGGTAGTTATTTGAAAATGACAAGAGATTTTCATTCCCTTGATGTAGATGCTATTGCCAAGGCTGCTGCTGAGGAGGCTCTCGCCCATTTAGGTGAGCAATCCATCCCTTCAAGCAAATATCCCATCATTCTCCGTCATGATGCCGCAGCGGAATTACTAAGTACCTTTATGCCGATTTTCTCCGCTGAGAAGGCACAAAAAAATCAGTCATTGCTAAAAGGCAAAGAAGGACAGCAAGTGGCTTCTGACATATTGTCACTCATCACTGCACCGTATCATCCTGAAGCGTTATCAGGAGGCAATTTTGATGGTGAAGGTGTTGCCACTAAACAACAAGCCATAATTACCGATGGCACATTACAAACACTCTTGCACAATCGAAAAACAGCCAAAAAAGACGGCTGTGAGTCAACAGGTCATGCACAAAGAGAATCTTATAAGGACACTTTGTCTGTCGCCCCACAAAACTTTTATATTGCACCCGGCCAAGAGACACAGGACTCATTAATCCACTCTTTAACTGAAGGTGTGCTTATTACGGATCTATCAGGACTTCATTCAGGAACAAATAGTATTTCTGGTGATTTTTCAGTGGCAGCTAGAGGATTCCATATTCAAGATGGTCAAATTGCCTCACCAGTCAAACAAATGACCATTGCAGGTAATTTCTTCACATTATTAAAAGATATACAAGCCATTAGCTCAGATCTGTACTTCTTACCAAGTGGCCATGGTTCTCCCTCTTTCATTGTTAAAGAACTAGCAGTAACAGTAGAATAATAGAAGAGCGAGCCATCCATTACTTCCGGAGGCTCGCTATTTCAATAAAAGACATGTTCTTCATTTTTTATTCCGGGTTCTTTATTACAATAGTTTGCTTAAAATTGCTTTTTCATCTGTACCTGCTCTGTCGTCACCTTTAGGCCATTCTTTATTAAAAAGCTAGTTGCGGGATTATTAGCTAAAAAGTTAACAGCCGTCATTTGGACTGGACATGTTATGACGCTTTCGAGAAAGTTGGGTAGTAAATTTTGATGTCGATCTTCAAGTATCTCTAATTGGTAGAGTAGTATTCGCTCCACTTCACCACTATCATTCCAAACGGTTTTGTATAGCATATAGCCCAGTGCTTTATTATCGTCGTTATAAAAAATCTTGGCTTCTCCCTGTTTCACACTCTGCCAGCTACATTGCCACGGCACATCTTCCTGATAGAACGGGAAATGGGGTAGTTGCTCAGGGCGAATAGTTTCTATATGAATGCGAGCTGTATGTTCAAATTCCCCTTCATATTCCCCACTTAAAAATAGCAATTGGTTGGAAATAGCATAGCCATATTTCTCATATAACGCAATGGCAACCTTATTTTCTTTGATCGCTTCCAACGTAGCGATCTCCACCTGTTCTCGCTCGTAGATAGCTAGGGCTTCTTCCATTAATAAACGGGAAACTCCTTTACCACGATAGTCTGGTGAAATACCTGTGCCACCATTCCAAGCAGTTTTCTTGCCATTGACGATACGGAAACCGTTTAGAACGATTGCAATTGGTTCATCCTGGTCAAAAATAACAATAGAATGCGTTGGAGACAGCCCCTCCCCAACTAATCGATGCAAAAACATTTCTGCCGTCATGTTGATTTCAACAAAATATCCTTCAAAGCCTTTATTCCATGCTTTCAATACTTCTTCTAACGTGCACTGTGAAACTGTTTTGATCTTCATATTGTCCCTCTTCTCAAATGGAATCTATTTTTGCTAAATCTTCTAAAGTTAATTTCTTCACAATATCATATCCTTGACCTGGACCTTTTGGCCGTATTACTACCGTTCCCATATCGGGGAGGATGCCAAGTCCCACATCTCTAGGAAAGCTATGGCCAATGATTACACTGTTCATGCCCTGTGGCGGAATTATTTCCAGCATAGATGAAAGGGCTGTTAATATTCTAGTTTGCTCACTGCTAGGAAGATCGCCACCTAACTTATAGATGTCATACAAAAAGGGCACAATTTGTACATCGTAATTTGGAAATGCCAGCCGAGCGGTTTCAATTGTTCGACAAAATGGACTTGTTGCAATAGGAGAAAGGATAGGGATTTGCCAATAACGTAGCATTTGACCAAAATAAACAGCTTCCCTACGCCCTTGTTCTGATAAGTTTCTCTGATTTTGACAACTATGAAATGTACCATAGGGTTGATCTACACCAACCGTTGCTGCCCCATGCCTTCCATACAAAATAAGCCCGCCCTTTTTCATTAATGCCAGGAGGCTCTTTTCCATTTTCTTCATCTCCTCCATCATATCACTTTATACTTTGTAATGTATGTCCTACATATTAAAAAAAGCTCCCCACAATTGTTTTGTAGAAAGCTTTTTTCCTGTTATTTTATTGGTATATTAACAATGGCAGTCGTTTCTAAATGTGTTGATGAATCGATCGAAATATGACCATTATATTTTGAAACAATTTCTTTAACTATAAATAATCCTTGTCCTCTTAGTCTACCATTCTCAAGTTTTTTCGTTGAGAAACCTTGTTTAAATATTTGGTCAGGATGAGCAATATTTGGACCTGTATTGGTAATTTTAAATTCATATTGTGCTTCATCTGCTCGACAGCAAATCATTATTTTACGTTGTCCCTCCGGTAACTCTACTGCAGCATCTATGGCATTATCAATTAAGTTCGATAGAATCTTGATTAAATCTGTCGTTTTAATCTTATTAAAGTCATCTTGAGAGATAGTAAAATCCATATCGATGTTATGATTCTGTGCCGTTAACTTTTTCGTTTGCAATAATATGGATAAACCTGGATGATCAATATTTAACTTTAATGATTTAATTGCTTGAACCTCTTTGGATAGTGAAGACAAATATTGTTTGGCTTGCTCAGTCTTTTCTAATTGAAGAAGACCGTGTAATACTTGAATATGATTCGTAAAATCATGACGTAATGATGACACCGACGTAATCAATGCTTTGATTTCTGCTTGATATGTGTCTTCAGTAGCACCAACTTCTTTCGCTACTTCCTTTTGATACCATCTCTGTAAAAATAAAAAAGAACCAATGACAATTAAAATAAAGACTCCATTAAAGATAAAAATAAATAGATTGTCTTCAATGACTTTACCTTTAATACCATTTAAAGTATCTGCGCTAATATCAATACCTAAAAACCCAATAATTTTCCCATTGTCATCTTTGATGGGTGCGCCAACTGATAAGTAGGAACCATGTATAGAGTCATGTATGACCTCTGTAACATAGGTTTCACCGTTATAAGCTTTTTCAACTTCCTTCGCGGGAACGGTACAAACTACCCCAATTTCGAAGCCCTCTCTCATTTCTTTTGGCATCCCTGTAATCATGGCTGTCGATACTTCTGGATTATCCACCTTTAGGGTGTAAACAAATAGTGCACCCAGTTTTATTCTTGCATCGTTTAAGTAGCTTCTTACTTTCCAATAATACGCATTTTCCTGTGGATTATTCAAAAATTGCTGATAAGCATCCGTATCAATAGATGAAGCAATGGAACGGGCAGCCTCTAAACTTTGATTGGCAATCGACTCCTCAACGGTCTTTTTAATTTTTACATAGGATGTAAAGATGTTTAAACTTGTAAACAAACATAATAAAAACGTTGATAGAATTAATATTAGTTTTACTTTTCGATTTTTCATATAAAACGGGACTTCCTCATCTATAAATATTCTAGAATATTATTATATTATAATTAACTCTATTGTATCGTTTGTATTGCGAACATTGCTTGTATATCCTACATAAATTAAAACATAAAATCAAATTTTATTTTTCCATTACTAAAATTATACACTTAACAAATAGTTTAATAATCCTTAACAAGAAAGTAAACTAAAAAGGTAAATAGTAACGTTTTATGTCTCTTTTCACTAAAATAAAACAAAGAAAAAGACCAGGTACTAACAATACCTGATCTTCTTTGAAAAGTTATTTATTTTTACTTGAAGTACGTGTTCGATCTTGTGGCTTTAAAAAGGAAGGCCGCTTGCTATAGCCCTTTGGAGAAACACGTAATAAAGATTTTCTAATATTGCCTTTTTCAAAATCTGCACTAAAGTTAATATATGGTACACCTAGTACTTGCATATTTGCTGTATACAGTAGAATGAAGAAGACTGAAATAAAAAACCCAAATAAACCCAAAAATGCAGATGCAATAATGATGATTAATCGGAAAATACTCATAGCTGTCACGAATGATTGATTAACAAGTGTAAAAGCAGCAATACTTGAAATGGCAATCACCACAATCATCGAAGGGCTTGTAACACCAGCTTTTATCGCAGCATCGCCGATAATTAAGCCACCTACCACACTAACGGAGCCACTGACAGCACTGGGTAGACGTAAGTTCGCTTCACGAAACAGTTCAAACATAAATAGCATTAGTAGTATTTCTAAAATCGTTGGAAATGGTAAACCCGTTCTTGACTCTACAACCGTTGCAAGAAGTAGAAAAGGTAGCTGTTCTTGATGGAAAGTTGTTAATGCAAGCCAAAAGCCGGGTAATAACATACTAATCATTATGCCTACAATTCGTAGCACTCGTTCCATTGAACTGACAATAATAGGATATTCATTATCTTCTGCCGATTTAAAAAGCAGCATAATATTTGTTGGTGTAATCATGGCATACGAAACACCATCAATCATGAGAAGTATTCTTCCCCTAATCAATGCCTGGACTGCAAAATCTGGTCTTCCGGTATAGTCATGTCTTGGAAGAATCGTGGCAGTTTTCTCGATTGCTTCCATTAATAAATCACCATTGACAACGATATCCGTATCAATCTTTTGTAATTGTAATCGAATTTGCTCCAGCATATTGAGGTTCACAATATCTTCCATAAAAAGGATCGCTACTGTAGTTTTAGAACGTTTACCAATTTCTAATGTCTCGACACTAAATGAATTGGTTGGTAATCGTTTTCTTAACAAAGCAATATTAATGAATATATCTTCAATAAAGTCATCTCTAGGTCCTTTAACTACTAATTCAAGTGTTGTTTCTCCAGGCTCTCGGTTAGGTCGTTTTGAAATATTGCTCGAATATAATAATTGATTTTCCTCAAAATACAATAATACGTGGCCCTTATAAACTCTTGTCAGTATATCCTCTTTCGTTAGTACCTTTTGAAGATAAGGAATTTGTAAATGCTGTTCTATTTGTTCTTCTAGCATTTCGTCAGAGCTATTATTTAATAAGTCTTGAACCCGTTGAACAATCACTGTTTGAAGTATTTGCTCGTCTACCATCGCATCACAAGTTATAAAATGTACCGTATGTTGCTGAAATTTATACTGTTGGAATATCACATCAGCAGAGCGTTGAAATAGTGATTTCAGCATTTTCAAATTAATCATTTGTTCCATTGATGAAATACTTCTCATCTCCTACTGAGCCAGCTCAAGATTAGTACATTTATGATAAACAACTTTCAATAAATACACTTAAGCATATTTTTCCCATGGATATTAAAAATATTCAAGAAAACAAATGATGTGATGGCTATTAGAACATGTTCTTATCCAATCATTTTTTTCAGATTTGCCATTTCAATTGCTGACATTGCAGCATCATAGCCTTTATTACCAGACTTCGTGCCAGCACGTTCAATTGCCTGTTCAATATTTTCTGTTGTGACAATACCGAAAATAACAGGGACATTTGTTGTTAAGGACACATTGGCAATACCTTTTGCCGACTCATTACACACATAGTCATAATGTGTTGTTGATCCACGAATAACAGTTCCTAATCCAATAATGGCATCATATTTCTTTGTTTCTGCTAATTGCTTAGCAATAAATGGAACTTCAAAAGCTCCAGGAACCCACGCTACGTCAATAGATGCTTCATCTACTCCATGTCGTGTTAAACCATCCATTGCTCCATCCAATAATTTGCTTGTAATAAACTCATTAAAACGTCCTACGACTACCGCTATTTTTAAATCTGTTCCAATTAATTGTGCTTCAAATTTTTTACCCATTGTTCTTTCTCCTTTTTAAATAGATAGTGTATTTTCTGTTGTGAATAACCGATTGCGATAGGCAACCAATGCTTCTATCGATATCATTTTTAAGCCATGTTGAGCTGCGTACTTTGTCAGCTCTTCAAAACGTAGCATCTGTCCATCATCACCCATGATTTCGCAAATAACACCCGCAGGCACACTCTGGCAAAGCTTTGCTAAATCAACAGTTGCCTCAGTATGTCCTCTACGCTCTAAGACACCGTTATCCTTTGCAATTAGAGGAAAAACATGGCCAGGTCGACGAAAATCAGTTGGCCTTGCTTGATCTTCAATCATCTTTTGAATTGTCAACGCGCGTTCAAAGGCACTAATTCCTGTCGTTGTTTCTTCATGGTCGATACTGACCGTAAATGCTGTTTGATGGTTATCTGTATTGTTCTGGACCATTGGATGTAGATCTAGCTTTTGTGCTAGCTGCTGTGAAATAGGCGTACAAATAAGACCTCTACCATAGGTTGCCATAAAGTTAATTGTTTCCGGTGTGATGAATTCAGCAAGCGCTAGAAGGTCCCCCTCATTTTCTCGATCTTCATCATCAACTACCACAATTATTTTGCCTTGCTTTAAATCTTCTAGGGCTTCTTCAATTGCATGCAGCACTAGTGTCATCTCCTCATTTTATATATTAAAAACCATGTTGGGCTAAGTAATCTCTTGTAATGGTTGACGTAACTTGTCCTTTTTTCAGTTGCTGCAAAATATACTTACCAACCAAATCTGTTTCGATATTTACGATTGCTCCAACCTTCTTCATACCTAAAACAGTTTCCTTATACGTATGCGGAATCAATGAAATAGTGACACTGTTCGATTCAACATGAAAAATGGTTAAACTCGTGCCATCAATTGTGATGGAACCCTTTGGAATACAAAAGCTTGTGAGTTCCTCTGATAACTCGATATCGATATAGACTGCATTAGCAACCGGACGCTTTCGTAAAATTTTCCCGATTCCATCCACATGTCCAGCTACAAAATGACCACCAAATCGCCCATTTGCAGGCATAGCGCGCTCCAAATTAACGGGATCTCCTATCGCTAGCTGCTGTAAATTAGTTGCTTTGACTGTCTCAGGCATAACATCCATGGTAAGTTCCTGCTGCGTAAAATGTGTCACCGTTAAACAAACACCATTGACTGCTATACTATCGCCAAGCTTTACATCCTCCACTATTTTGGGTGATTGAACAGTAATTTTCATACTGTACTTATCGCTTTGCACGGCTTTAATTGTGCCAATATCCTCTACAAGCCCCGTAAACATTTCTCCACCTTCTTTCTTTTTTTTGACAGTTTTTATCCGTCACTTTTCGGAGTGTTTCCGTTAATTTTAGTTTTCTATCCGTCATTTTAAACGTTGTATCCGTCTCCCTTCCTAGCTAACAAAAAAAGAAAAACCCCTTTGACAAAGGGGTTTTGGGAGTATAAGACATCAACAAATAAGCCTAGTTGGATTAACTTTTTTTTCCATAGACTACTATCTCATTTGTTCTTCTCCCATCCAGACTATAACTGTCGGTTTTGGATTTGCACCAAATCAGCTTGCGCTCACGGACTTTGAATGACTTCATCACCGCCGATTGGGAATTTCACCCTACCCCGAAGAACATCTTCTATTCAATTAGTTTGTTCGCTAAATCAGTGAGATCTACTATGCATCTCTATCCTTGAGGTGGTTGTATTGCGTACTTGTTATTAAACGAAAACAAAAAAACTTCCCGCATAATGAATGGGAAGTTTGTAATAAATGCATAGTCAAATAAACCCTCTAAATTATTTTAAATTTAAAAAGTTTGCATTTATACCCTTCTCCCATCCAGACTATAACTGTCGGTTTTGGATTTGCACCAAATCAGCTTGC
>NZ_DAMDAY010000043.1:15732-18247 GCF_032093475.1 Lysinibacillus sp.
GCTCACGGACTTTGAATGACTTCATCACCGCCGATCGGGAATTTCACCCTACCCTGAAGGATATTTTTATTTAGCTAGTTCTAACAATAACACTATTTTATTATATTATCCATCCTTCTATCTTAAATTTTTCAAAAAAAGGGCCACCCCTTGCTTAAGAGGTGGCGAGTAGTACTGTTAATTTCTTATATTTCGAAGAACATAATCATCATAATTCCCTTGAAAAACAGTCACATTCGAAGGAGTAAGTTCAAGCATTTTACCTGCTAATTTATTTAAGAAATAGCGATCGTGTGAAATGCTCAATAATGTCCCCTCAAATTTTAAAAGTGCTTCCTCTAATACTTCTTTACTAAATAAGTCGAGATGATTGGTCGGTTCATCCAAGATAAGGACATTCGCTTTCTGTAAAATCAGCTTCGCTAAGGCAACACGAGCCTTTTCCCCACCGCTTAGAGAGGAAACCTTTTTAAAAACATCCTCTCCTGTGAATAAAAAATTACCTAGCACCGTTCGTACTCTTGCTTCTTCAATCGTTGGAAATGCACTCCAAACCTCATGTAGTACCGAATTATCGGGGTCTAATGTTGCCTGTTCTTGATCGTAATAGCCAATCGTAACACCATGCCCCCAAGCCACTACCCCACTATCTGGCTCAATCTCTTTAAGCAGTGCTTTAATTAATGTTGATTTTCCAACACCATTCGGCCCAATTAAAGCAACCCTATCGCCTCTGTATAAGTCAAAGGAAATATTTCGCAACAGCGTTTTTTGGATATTTTCTACCTTAAACGATATCTCTAAGTCTCTTACCTTCAATACTTCTTTATGCGATTTCTTATCCATAGCAAATGCCATTTGTGCATGCTTTAAATCTTTTTGTGGTTGATCAATCCGTTCAACTCGTTCAAGTTGCTTCCGTTTATTTTTAGCGCTTCTCGAAGAAGTTGCCATGGCAATATTCCTTTGAATATAATCCTCCATTTTAGCTATTTGTTGTTGTTGCATCGAATATTTTTTCTCTAGCAACTGACGATTCTTAGCTTTACTTTCTACATATTGAGAATAATTACCGCTATATTTTGTGCCTTTTGTACGCTCAATCTCATAAATTTCATGGACAAGGGCATCTAAAAAATAACGATCATGAGAAATAATTAAAATGGCCCCTTGATAGACACGTAAATAATTTTCAAGCCAATTTAATGTCTCGAAATCCAGGTGATTTGTCGGCTCATCCAAAAGTAATAAATCTGGTTGTGCTAACAGGATTTTGGCAAGAGCAAGCCTTGTTTTTTGGCCACCACTGAGCTTCTTAATCAGTGTATCGTTGGGGATGTCGCCAAAACCCATACCATTTAACATACTTTTAATTTTTGGCTCAATATCATAGCCACCTTGTTGCGTAAACCAATCCGCCTTGCCAGCATAGCGTGTCATTATTTGCTCAAATTTATCCGGATTATGGACTAAAGATGGCTCACTCATTTGCGCCTCCAGTTCTCGAAGTTCCTGTTCAACCTTTAGTAGCTCCGTAAATACCCCGAGCATTTCAGACCAAATCGTTTGTTCCATCTGCAATCCACTGTCCTGTTTTAAATAGCCTACTTTAACCCCTTTCCCCATGAAAATCTCCCCCTGATCGTATGGAAGATCTCCTGCAATTATTTTCAGTAACGTTGATTTTCCAGCTCCATTTACCCCAATAAGGCCCATGCGATCCCCACGTTCCAGTTTTAAGGTAATGTTTGAGAGAATAGGATCTCCTAAATAGCTTTTACTAATTCCATTTAATTGAAGTATCATTTTTTCAATCTCCTTATTTATTTTGGCCATCATTTCACCAAGCGTTAGCACTTAAGAAATAAATGGACGTATAAGGTTACACATCACTTCTCTCTCCTCCCCCAATAAAAAAAAGGCACCGTAATAAACGGCACCTTTGAAAAAATAAATCTCTGTAATGAAGAGGCTTTATTCTATATTTCACAATAAAACACAAAAAGCGCCGATCAAGAACCGGCGCTTACCCTGCTTTCTATTTTACAGTAATACTACTAAAAATAATTATGATAATTTGAAGGTAAAAAGCTTCCGGAACCTGTTTCCATATGAAATTTGCTTAAAAAAGGGCAGACCTCTCCCTTTGCCAGCAAGTCCCCACAGAAATTGTAAGATTTCACCTCTATCTCAATCAAACCTTTTGCGAATTTAGCTTCCATCACTTTTTACCTCCTTTCGAATAATAGTATCAATTAATCTAACACAAATTTTTAGAGATTACAATTGTTTTTAAATACTGGCTTTTTTCATTTTAATGCATAAACAATAGGCAAACACTTATTTTTTTGAGTTGGCGTCTATCGTTTGAAAGCCCAATTTCTTTTGAGAGAGCGCTTTTTTGTACGACCATTTCCGTTGCAATCGCAGTATTTTTTGATAATATTTACCATAAGATGTTTACGTACGCTCAAAATGGTTGTTGTTTCATGAGGCAGTTGTTAGCCCATTCCAT
>NZ_DAMDAY010000043.1:18257-29531 GCF_032093475.1 Lysinibacillus sp.
TTTTAAGCATAAAACGTCAATACAACTAGATGGTAAAGGAGAAAGTTTGCAATGAAGCATATTATCTTTGATTTTGATGGAACATTGGCAGATTCAACTGCCGTGTTTGCATCAGCATGGAATACATTAGCTCAAAAATATAAATTTAAAGGCATCGAATTAAAGGAAATTGATGCCTTGAAAAAATTATCGATTTCTGAACGGAGTAAATTATTTGATTTTCCAATGTATAAATTGCCGATGATTTTACCGCAATTTTATAAATTGTATCGCCAATCGTTAAATGATGTTCATCTTTTTGATGGAATGAAAGAAGTACTGCTGGAAATTGATAAAAGAGGCTATAAAATCCTCATTATTTCCTCAAATTCTAAGGACAATATTTTAGAATTTCTAAAAATGAACGGTATTCATTGTGTAGCCGATGTTCTTTGCTCAAACCGAATTTTCGGCAAGGATAAAGTGATGAAAAAGTTTTTAAAGGAATCGAATGTTCACTCATCCGATGTGCTATATATCGGGGATGAACAACGGGATATTGTGGCTTGTAAAAAAGCAGGTGTGCCCATTGCTTGGGTGGAATGGGGCTATGATGCCAAGGAAGTGGTTAAAAATGAAGAGCCTGAATACAAGGTAGCAACTCCTCAAGAAATTTTAGAAATTATTTAATTATAGAGTAGGATAATAGCAATCTACTTGGCTATTATCCTTTTTTCTATGCTATCCTTTAATCTCGCTAATATGCATGAGCTTTTCTGCTGTATTATTAACCCCTTTATAGGCATCCGTTAATTCGTGCATACTTTCTGCAAATTGCTGGGTAAAGGCAGCAATTTGATTAGCAGAAGCATTCACTTGATCAATAGATTGCTTAATGCTTTCTAATTGTCTTGTAATACTATCTGCACTATCAGTACTGCTTTGGGACATTTTTTGAATTTCTGAAGCGACAACCGCGAAGCCACGCCCATGCTCACCAGAACGTGCAGCTTCAATCGAAGCATTTAAGCCAAGAATTTTTGATTTCATTGCCAAATCTTTTACTAAATTAACAATGACATTGATTTGTTCAATGTCGCCAGCCATCGATTCAGAGAAATTAGATAGCTCTTCCAAACGTTTTGAAACATCCATACTAGCAGTGGCTAACCCTTCATTTGTAGTAGTCATTTCTTCCACAGTACTTGAAAGTTCTGTAGCTAATAAACGCATATTATCCATTTTTTCATTCGAAATAATGGCACTTAATACGCCTATAACTTGTCCACCATCAAAAATAGGCTGTGCAGAGGCGATATAGGCCATACCAAATCCTTCTGCACTTCGTTCTTCCTTCACAAATCGACCTGAACTTAATGCTATTTCCGTTGCGGTTCCTCTATATGTATGGACGGATTCACCTATCCCTACTTTCAGGTCAACATGTTTACCTGGTTTGTAGGCAAGAACCCTTTCTGTATCTGCCACTATGACACAAGCATCTTCTGGATATGTCGCTTGGTATAAATCAATAGAATCAATTACTGCCTGTATTTTTGGATGCATGGTTTTCCCCTCCCAGAGCTTTTCAAATTAACTATATCATGGCACCTAAAAAAAGACACCAATGTCTATTAGTGTCTTTTCACTATATTATTGCTTTGTCAATAATTCTACATATTTCTCTGCTGTTCGTATTTCGATTGTTAGAAAATCTTTGCCATAGCTAGTCTTTATTAAAAATGGTACATCATTAGTGTTTTGAAATCTAAAATCTAAACTACCATAGGACACCGTTGCGTCCCTCCCCTTTGGTACATACCCTACGTCTAAGGAATGGTGATGGCGCTCCACATATTTAACTGGAATTTGATCCACTGCATTAAATAGGGTTGAAGATGTTTGACAGATCCCCCCGCCGATGCCCATGACAACTTTTTTATTAATAATTTCTGGTGCAGGCTGATAGCCATGAGCTTCATCTCGTGGTCCCACAACCGTATTAAACGAAAATTGGTCTCCACTGCCAACGATCACATTATCAATGGCCTTGGCAGAAAGCTCAATGTTTTTATTTCTCCCCACATCAGCGCTATTAAAATAGGTTGTAAAGGATGCGACAACAACCTCCTCTAAATAAGGAATATCCTCAAGCGAATAGCCACTTTGAGTGGTATAAAGTGGCACTTCCACTTGACCACCAGTCGCTGAGGCTTCTAAAACTCTCTCCACTAATTCACTTTCTTTTAAAATCGTTTGTGGTCTTCCCTTAATTATATTCCCTGTTTCATCCAATCGATCAAGCACCATCCGCTGATCATAGCCATTGGTTGTTTTCGTTCCTCTCGCTAATTCCTTAGCGACTTGCTCGATAAACTGCTGATAGGCTTGCGGATTTGTCTCATAGCCACTTTCCTTTGGTGAAATCGTTTCAATAATCGTGTTTGTCGTAGGATCCACTATCTCTACAATAGCCGGCTCATTTTGCGTTATTTGCTCGGAGTTAACAGGCTTTTGTAATTCTTCGATTTGTTGCTTTAATTGCTGATTTTCTTGCTCTAGCCTATGCTCATTTGCGGCATTTTTTTGACATCCCACTAGTCCTATCATACTTAATACGCAAAATGCAACCATCCACTTCTTTCTCAACAATGTACACCTACCTCTATCTTCATACTACAGAGACATCTTATTCGTATATTGCTAATAGTGTGTGGTTTTTATGGAAATTTATTTATCTGTTAATGGGAAACATAAATCATAACGACCTTTGAAATCAACATTTAATAAAATTATGTAGTGTTAGGATAGCCATACTAAAATTTAAAATGAGAGAGCTATCCAAAATCAGGCTATACAATTCATTCGTAACTTTCTATCAGAACATCTTTTGGCCATTACTTTCTTTAACACCCCAATATGACGTCTTGAATTTTAGTGGTGTTGATTTTTAGGAGGCTACTAGTTTAATTTTGTTTGCAATCTTTGAGTACTTCAAAAAATTAGCTCATTTACTATAGGCAGATTGTTCCAGTATCTATACCAGTCGGACCATTAAATCCTGGAATTGTATCCACTACCATATTGGTTGCAATATCTATAACAGATACTGTGTTGTCCGTTTGATTTGTGACATATGCCAACATTCCATTTGGCAAAATGGTTACTTGATCAGGAGATGATCCTACAGGAATTGTAGCTATCACCATATTTGTTGCTGTACTGATGACAGAAACAGTATTACTACCTTTATTGACAATATACAAAAGTGTGCCATCAGGCGTAATGGCTGTTCCTACAGGCCCTGTTCCCACAGGAATTGTATTGATTACTGTATTTGTTGCAACATTAATGACAGATACATTGTTGCTATTTTCATTTGTAACGTAAGCAAATTGTCCACTTGGAGTAAAAACAATGGATCTTGGGCGAATTCCAACAGGGATTGTAGCAACCACCGTATTAGTAGCTGTGTTAATAACCGATACAGTACCTGAATTTTCGTTTGCCACGTAGGCAAACGCACTATTCGGCGTAAAAGCGATACCTTGAGGTTGGAGCCCAACTGGAATGGTAGCTGTTACGGTATTTGTCGCTGTATCAATGACGGATACAGAGTTAGCTGCTGGTCCATGATTTGAGACATAAGCAAGGGCACCATTTGGTGAAATCGCTATACCAAGCGGCTCATCTCCTACAGGAATCGTAGTGACTACCGTATTTGTTGCAGTATTAAAAACTGTGACATTATCGGAGAAGAGTGCTGGAACATAACCAAATGCTCCGTTTGGTGTGATCGCTACCTCTAAAGGAGCCGTTCCTACTGGAATGGAAGCAACAATAGTATTTGTCGCTGTATCAATCACTGATACCCTATTATCAGGGGTTTCTAACTGCCAGCATCCGTCACATATACTAAATAATCACAGACTGGTATTGGTGGTTCTGGTAAAAATGGTGGCTTACAACGGCAAGGGCAACAAAAACCACAACAATGACAATGACAAGCAGGATTGGATTTAAACTTAAACCTAAAAAATTTTTGTTCTTTTCCCACAATAAACGCCCTTTCTATCATATATGGATACAATATGCCGAAAAAATTGTAATTTCTTGTGCGTTTTACCCAAACATATTGTTTATGAAAAGTATTAAGGGATGTTTAATATACTTTAAATGGATTGATTTGATTTTATTTATCTACATAAAAAGAACTGTCCCTCATCAGTGACAACTGAATTCGGGCAGTTCTGTATAATTATTTTTGAATAAACATTTGTGTCCAGTAGTTCCCATCCTGTACATAGCCTATCCCAATATGTGTGTAGCTTTTGTTGAGAATATTAGCTCGGTGTCCTTCACTATTCATCCAAGCTGTGACAACCTCTTGAGCTGAACGTTGGCCCTTCGCGATATTTTCGCCAGCCGATTTATAGGTGATGCCGAAGTTTTTCATCATAGTAAAAGGTGAGCCATATGTTGGACTAGTGTGGTCAAAGTAATGTTTATCATGCATATCTTGAGATTTGTTTTTTGCTACTTTTGATAGCTCTAAATCTTCATGTAATGCTGGTAGACCTGCTTTTGCGCGCTCTGCATTGACAAGTTTAACTACCTCTTGTTCAACACTTGCTTGTTCCTTTACAGAAACAGTGATTTTTTGTCCAGGGGAAATTTGATTTGGATTCGCAAGCTGTGGATTGGCATCAATTAATTCTTGTACTCCAGTTCCTGTTTTCAACGCTATTTTCCATAGAGTATCTCCAGATGCTACAGTATAGGATTCAGCTGCCATTGCTCCTACTGGTACTAATAAAGAAGCTGCTATTACTGAAGAAAATGCTGCTTTTTTGATTTTGTTCAACATGTTAATCATCCTTCCTCTTTGCTCTACTACTATCGTAAATAGTTTTAGTGCGATAATCATCACAAAATATTTGGAAGGATTTTTACAATTGTATGACATGCCCCCAACATTAACAGAAAAAGCCCATTTTGACGCCCTTCTTTATCCTTTCCCTTGTCATCAAGTTGCAATCTATTTGTAATTAGCATACATTACCAATAGGTATATCTGTTATAATTTTGGTTTTTGCTTCTGCCAACGATAGATTAAGAGAATATAAAGCCAATCATAAAAGAGCGTTGCCACAGAAATAATGGTAATCAGTGGCGTGCGGAAGTAGAGATAAAAGCCAACTGAGGCAAACAATGTACCTAACATTTTACAGATAGCAATTGCCATCGACTGGCCCGCCAAATTCCCCCTTTGCAACAATAGAGCGATAAATAAACCGGACATCATGAGATTTTGAAAAAAGGCCGCGTACTTCCCTTCGTAATCATGAAACTCATGGACTAAGCCTAAAATCGTCAACATGCTGAAAACTAAAGTCAGCAAAAAGGAGAAATACAATAATTTTTTTGAAAGCATTTTACGGTATTCATTTGGAGCATAGCGTAAAAATTGCATTAAAATAAAGATATCTAATAGGAACCAAATGAGCGTAATGAATCGTTGGAGATCATTTTGCGGGTAGATAAAAGCAAAGATAAACTCCCATGAAATATTGGCACAAATTGCCGCCATGGGCATGCCATATTGTTTATCTCGCCATCCTTTATAAATAACGAGTATATATGTAATAATCCAAAAAAGGCCCATACCTAATTGGCAAATCAATAATATGTTTAGTTCACTCAAAATTTGCCCTCTCCTCTAGCTATCAATATCATTCCTTCCACTATATGTAGGGAAATTGGTTCATTATGTCTAAAAGATTGATAGACGGGTAAAAGAGAGCTAAATAACAAATAACTGCAACCTATACTGTCCATAAGTAATCCTATATAGTAAAACGAGGTGATTAGAATGAAAACAAAAATTTATGTAGATAATGAACAATTTATTGCGGGTACTACCTTAAAAGATCCATTGGAATTGGAGCAAAATAATATGGCGTTGCACATATGCGACAATGTTCAAGATGTGATTGAAAATCGTCAACAATTAGCTGCTACGTTGAACTGTGATTTACAACAATTTATTTGTACAGAGCAAACCCATAGTGCTAATTTCCACAAGGTTACATTGGCCGATAAAGGACGTGGAGCTGAGCAAATGGATACAGCAGTTAAAAATACGGATGCTCTTTATACCACAGAGCCCAATTTATTAGTATGTAGCTTTACCGCAGATTGCGTTCCCGTTATTTTTTATAATGCAGTGAATGGACTAGTTGGTGTTATCCATTCAGGCTGGCAAGGAACAGTCAAAGAAATAACCCTAAAGTTATTCCAACATCTAGTACATGAAGAACAATGCCGACCTGAGGATTTTCATGTTCAAATCGGCATGGCTCTAAGTCAGCAAAAGTTTGAGGTTGACGCAGATGTCTACGAAAAATTCCATAGCCTGGGCTATGCTGAACAATTCATGTATTTTAATGCTGAAACCAATAAATATCATATTGATAATCAACAAACCGTCAAAAAACAATGTGAGCTTGCAGGTATTCCAGCAGAGCACATACAAATTGATGCAACCTGCACATTCCTTAGCCCTGATGGCTTCTCTTACCGTCAGGACAAAAAAGCAGGCAGACATTTAAGCTTTATTATGCGCAAATCATAAACATAAAAAAGGACGAACAGATCTGCGCTCTAATGGATTGCAGATTTGATTGTCCTTTTATTTTAAGGTTCCTGTACTAATAATGGATGTCTTAACATGTACTTCTGTATTTAGCTTTCTAATTAGTTCCCTTGTTTTTTTAGTCGTCCATTTTCCGTGATAATACATTCTAAATTTCTCACTTAATCCACTTGGATCCACATCCATCGTTTTTAATTTATCTAGAAATTTAGTGATATCCTCTTTCAGCTGCTTATTAACATCTTTCTCCAAATGACTAATGCTCTCAGCGGTTTTTAGCTCATACTCTCTTGCGCCTTTATATTCGCTTAATGTCCCTTTAATGTTAAGGTTAATGGTTATCTTAGGTGACTCAATATCCTTATTGCTTTGTATATTGACCGTACTCTCAATTAAATCAATCATCAGCTTCTCTTCACCATGTCCCTCATGCAAATCTAAATGGAGCGGCGCCAGATTTTTTCGTCCCTGTAAAGCTTGAATAATGAGCGCTTCCTCTGGCTTTATCAGTTCATGCATATGGCTCCCTTTAAAAATAGCAACACCCTTTATTTCTAACTTATCATCAAGCTTTTCAATATAAGGAAGAATTGTGTCTATCACTGGATTTGAAATGGTGTAAATGAAATCATGGACATTTGTATTGGGATTAAACGCCGTATTAATACTTGGCTCTAAAAGATCATTAATATAAAAATTAATGTTTGGTTTATCAGGATAATCTCCCTTTAAAATAGTTTCTGCATTGTCCTTTGCAATAGCAATAAGTACCTTATTGCCTACCTCTGCATTTCTGTATAAATGCTGAATAACCTTTCGCACCTGCCCTTTTCGTGCAAACTCTTCATTGACTAAGACAACACGTAATTGGTTAAAGACAATCTTTTTATCTGATAGCTTTTCAATTTCTACTATTCCATTTGAAACAAGGTCAGTAGCAACAGAGAAAATTTGTGTGTTTTTTTGTGCTTCGGGCGAATACTGCGGAATGGCTACGGTTAATTTCATTTGCTTATCATCTATATAATCAAAAGCCATTGTACCAACCATACCTATATCCTCTAGTGGAACCTTTTGTTCCTTTCTTGCACAACCAACTAGTAACAATAACAAGGAAAGGATGATGCATAGAAGCTTTTTATTCATTGCTCCACCTTCTTTTTTCTAACTGCATATACGAGCATTAATATGACTGGCCAAATAATTAGCATATAGCCTATATAATTACTTGCTGCAAATAGCTTTTCTTGAACCTCGCGGGAAAAAGGCATCTTGACAATCACAAATATGATAGCTGCAATTAAATAGAGTATATAAATTTTTTTCTTTTTAAATACTGAGTCAATTCCTATTTTGGCACACCATACATAGGCAGTTACGGATGATAATATTAAAAATACCCATAGCGTGATCCCAATAATATCTATTCGTTCAACAAACGTAAATTCACCAGCTTTAAATAAATTCAATACAGAAAACTCCACATTTTTCAATTGCCATTCAGAATAATAAATGACACTTACGACTGTTGTGAAAAAACAAAGAAAAATACTAATCCAAATCCCGATTAGCGAATGGCGAAATGCCTTTTTCTGATCCATAATATAAGGAAAATAAATCATAATTAATTCATAACCAAGGATTGATAAATATCCATCTTTGAACGCATCAAAAAATTGTTTCGCATTAAAATTAAAAAACGGAAGTAAATGGCTAAACTCCCCTTTTTCAATTGCCCACCGTGTAAAGTAGACCATGGGGATTGTTATAAAAAAAGTCATCATGCAAAATCTAGCTATTGATTTTATGCCCCCACTTACAATGTAAATAAGTAAAAGTAATAAACAAATAACAGGCAATGTGATCGTTTGTTCAGGCAGCGCTGTACTTTGAATGAGATGCATATAATTACTAATGATACCTGCACTAAAGACAATAAATTGCAAGACAAAAAATAGGTTAATGGCCTTTCCTATGATTTTTCCTAATAATATTTCGTTGATACGAAATAAATGCTCAGTAGGATATTTAGAGCAAAGCCAAACCATTGGCCAAAGAGTTAACGTAGCAGTTATTCCAAATATAATCGGCACAAGCCACTGAGTATACCCCATCGAACTCATTTTTTGCGGCAACGAAAGTATACCTGTACCAATCATAATGCTTTGAGCCAAAAAGATGACATGGTAGCGGTTCAAAACCTTTAATTTAGCTGTGCTCAACGTCTTCACCTAATTTCTCTTCCTGCTGTTTTGACTGAGTTCTTGAAATCCCCGTCTTTTTCGTTAAATATTTCAATGGAAATCTGATGACATTATCTAATAAATCTGTCGGCTTTCTTGGTATCCCTGGTGTCATATAATTTGTTCCTAAAGATTTTAGACTTAGTAAATGATGGATTAACCATGCAAAGGCGAGCATCTGGCCAAATAAACCAAAGAGCCCTGCGGATAAAATAAAAATATATCGTATAAAGCGGCTCGTATTACTCATTAAAAATATTGGTGGTAGGAACGATAATAAGGCAGATGTTGCGACCAGGACGATTAGAATATTGCTGAGTAATCCAGCTTCTACAGCCGCCGTACCTATTACAATACCTCCTACGATACCAATTGTTTGGCCGACTTTTGCAGGCATTCGAGAGCCCGCTTCTCGTAAGACTTCAATAATTAGCTCGATAAATAACACTTCAATCAAAGGTGGAAATGGTACCTTACTCCTCGACTCTTGAAGGCTTAACAATAATTCATAAGGCAAAATTTCTGGATGGAAGGTTAAAGCTGAAATATACATTGGTGTAATCATGATCGTTATGAAAAAACCAAAAAAGCGCAGCATCCTTAATAAAGATGCCGTTGTCCAGCGGTTGTAATAATCCTCAATCGAAACGAACATCTCAAAAAAGGATGTAGGGCAGACAATCGCTAATTGACTGTTATCCATAAAAACAACAATTCTACCATCTAGAAGGTACCGACAAACACTATCTGGACGTACGGTCATATAATATTGTGGAAAGGGTGATAACGGATTATCTTCTATTAATTGCTTTAAAACTGAAATATCCGTAAATAATGGATAATTCACTTGATCAATACGATTTCTTAAATTTTTCAAGTTTTCGTCATTCACAATATTGGCCATATACACGATCGATATTTTAATATTAGCCTCAGAACCTACAATCCGGTTTTCATTTTTTAGCATAGAACTTTGAATACGTCTTCTTACTAAAGAAATATTGGTTTCCAATGATTCTGTGAATGCATCCTGTGGCCCAATCACGGTTGATTCTGTTTCAGTATTGGTTATAGCTCTGATTGGTGCACTAAATGTATCCATACTTACAAGTGCATTTGTTTCATGAAAGAATAGCAAGGTTTGACCAGCATTCAATCGTTTAATGACATCCTTTACGTCCTTTGCATCTATATATTGAGACATTTGATGTATCTGTTTTAAATTATTGGCCAACGGTATTATTACCATGGTTTGTAAGGTCATTTTTTCAATAAGAGAGGAGAAATAAATGACCGTGACGTCCCCTTCTTCCGTTGCCATCATTTTCAGTTTTACATCATCTATTTCATTTAATTCCTGCTTTAAATGTGCAACGATTTGTTCAGGTATCCCACGCATCCATATCAACTCCTTGATTTCCCAAGACATGTCCATCGTATAAACTTTTTAGTAGTTTGGCTTTTTACAGTTGAATTATGTAAAAATTGTGCTAGCAAAAAAAGGATGCATCCCATTTTTGAGATGCATCCTCTTAAACTATTCTATTGAATCTTACCGTATCGGTTTTTGCCAATACCAAATACATAGTAGCTGACTGTGACAAGTACTAAAAAAACGATGCCGACAATTAATGATATACGCGTATCATCATTAAACCACATGCCAATTAGTACCATAATTAAAAAGATAATCGTTACATAGTTTGTTAATGGCGCGAAAGGCATTTTGAAAGGATGCTCTGCAAGTTGGGCTCCCTTCACCTTTCTAAATCGAATTTGACTAATTAAAATAATAAACCATGGAATCATCCCTGGTAAAACACTCGCACTATACACATAGACAAATAAATTTTCAGGTGCAATATAGCTAAGAATAACGCCAATAACAAGTCCAACTAACACACCAGCTGTACCAAATAAAGGTACACCATTACTCGAAAGCTTGGCGAAAAATTTGGGTGCTTGTCCATTCATAGCAAGCGTATATAACATACGTCCAGCACTATAAATCCCACTGTTACAGCCTGACATAGCCGCTGTGATGACAACAAAATTAATAATACCTGCAGCAGCTGTAATACCAACCTTAGCAAATGTTGCAACAAACGGGCTACCGATTGTGCCAAGTTCATCCCATGGATAGACTGTGACAATCACAAAAATAGCTCCGATATAAAATATTAAAATACGCCAAATAATACTTTGAATCGCATTGGTAATTGTTTTCTGCGGATTTTTTGCTTCTCCCGCCGTAATCCCAATTAGCTCTACCCCTTGATAGGCAGCGACTACTAAGGATAATGCAAAGAAGAAACCTGTCCAGCCACCAGTAAAGAAGCCACCATGACTCCATAAGTTGGATAAGCCAATCGCAATACCATCATTGCCAAAGCCAAA
>NZ_DAMDAY010000044.1:0-29354 GCF_032093475.1 Lysinibacillus sp.
AAATTAGTTACCCACATATATGGTGTTGCTTCATTTGTAGTCGAATTACTAATGTCATTTAGTAATGCATCATCAGAGGTAATGCCCGGAATAGCACTAATCATAGAAAATTCCTTCACAAATAACTCACCAAATTCCTTCGTTGTTAAAAACTCTAGGAATAGCTTCGCTGCTTCTTTATTTTTTGAATTTGCATTAATTGCAAATGAGCCGTCTACCCAAGTTGTTACTGTTTTATTGCCCTCTTTTGAAGGAATTGGGAAATAGCCTAACTCTAAATCTGGATTCATTTCTAACACAACAGGAATTTCCCAACTACCTAGCGGAAACATTGCTGCATCTTCTAAAGCAAACAATGTCCGAATATCATCCATTCCTAATCCTTCAGAATTGGCTGGGAAATACTTTTTCAAGTCATTCATTACTTGAAGCGATTCGATAAATTTCGCATCCGTAAAATCTTTTTCTCCCGCAAGTACAGCTTGATAGAAGTCATTTCCTTCATAAATTGCTGGACCTATAATACCGTGTAGCAACGACAATAACCAACCTTCCTTTGTACCCATTGCTATTGGTGTAATACCCTTTTCTAATAATTGATCATTTAATGCTATGAATTCTTCCCATGTAGATGGAACTACAAGATTGTTATCTTCAAAGATCTTTTTATTATAGAAAAATTGAGTTGAGCTTAAATTAATCGGTACACCATATTGATTCCCTTGTTCATCACGAGAAGCCATTAATGCTTCTTCAGGGAATGCACTTAATCCATTTAAATCATTAATTTTCTCAACATAACCTGCTTCAGCAAGCTTTAATCCAGCTGCATATGGCCGTAAGTGAAAAATATCCGGCCCTTCACCAGCCTGTAAAGCTGTATTGAGGACTGTGTTATATTCTGTATTTTTAGTTGGGTTAAATGAAATGTGTATATCAGGATGTTGTTCATTAAATAAAGCAATGACTTTTTCATATTTAGCAACATCCTCTGTCCGCCAACTCCCTATAGTTAGCGAAACTTCTTCTGTTTTCGGTTCCTCCTCCTTGTTAGGTGTTGTGGAGCTCGTTGATTCCTCATCAGAGTTACAGCCTACTAAAGCTACAACGAATAATAAAAGAAACGGTAATAACCATTTACTCTTTTGTCTCATGTCCGTTCCACCCTTCATATCAGTAATTTTTCATAAATCATCGTATGAAGCCTCTCCCGAATGCTTCTCATGCTTGTTTTCCTCCCATAATGCACCGCATTCGTTAGAAAAATAGCAAATCCCTGGTGAACAGGGTCCATCCAAATACTTGTGCCTGTAAATCCTGTATGACCAAATGAGCCCTTGCTCCACCTCCTGCCAAAACAAAATGTTGAATCTTCCCCCATCCATACTTCAAATCCTAATCCTCTATTTCTAAACACTTCTGTATAGGCCAGCTTGAGCCATTGATACGGTATTACATTTTGTTGCCTGGTTCCTACCCAAATTTCCGCATACTTTGCTAAATCCTCTGCACAAGAAAATAAACCTGCACTACCAGCAATTCCATCTAGTAACAGCGCTTTTTCATCGTGTACAATCCCCTGTACAAATTTACCGGATACTCTTTCTGTTGCTGCTGCAAGTCCTCTATTATGCTTCGGTAGTTGAAAACAAGTTCGATGCATGCCCCATGGTATAAAAATTTCTTGCTCTACAAAACCTTTTAGAGACTTTCCAGTTACTTTTTCAATTACCTTTCCTAATAAAATCATTCCTAAATCGCTGTATAACACTTGTTCATTTGGCTGACATACAACTTCACTTGCAAATATCTCCTTCATGATGTCGCGCTTATGATGTCTTTCCACTACCGGGGTTAAGTCTGCCGGCAGACCGGAGCAATGCTGTAGCAAGTGTTGGATTGTAATAGTAGAGAATTTAAACTCTGGTAGGAAAAATTGAATTGGCCTATTTAACATTAATTGATTTTGGCTCATCAACAATAATATTGCTGGTAAAGTTGCAACAATCTTTGTTAGGGAAGCCAAATCAAACAACGTATCGGTTTCAATGGCTAGCTCTCTATCATCTTCACCTGTATAAGCTCCATAACTGCTTGTTAACATCCTTCTTTGCTTCTTTTGAACGATTAATACGGCACCTGGAATTTTCTTTTCTTGCACTAATTCATTGATATATGCATCTATCAAGCAAACACCTCATTGTGTAAATATCTAAATTTTCAGTAAATTTTATTATCATCATATAAAATTAAATGATGAAAAATAACAAAAATCCTAAAATTTTTTTTTAAAATTGAGCAATAAAAAATCCCCACCAAGTAAATGATTACTTAATGGGAATTCTATGAATTATTTAGTTGATTTTTTTAAATCCATTGAAGATGCTGCGCTTTCAACTTTTACACGCTTTAAGAAGAACGCAAGAATTACCGCAATTACTGTTATGCCTGCTGCAATTAAGAAGGAGTGCGTGATTCCATCTAATAGCGCATTTTGCATAATTTGATCTTGCATTTGTTGCATTTGCTCTGGTGTTGGTGCCGCACCTGATTGTGCAGCATTAGCTTTTGCTTCTGCAACTAATTCTTCAGCTTTTACTTTTGTACGATTATTCATAAATGTAACTAGGATCGCACTACCGATTGCTCCTGATACTTGCTGTAATGTATTGTTAATAGCTGTACCATGAGGATTCATAATTTGTGGTAGTTGATTTAACCCGTTTGTCATAATTGGCATCATAACCATTGACATACCGAACATACGAATTGTATACATCGATACGATATATGTGTAACTTGAATCAATTTCTAATTTTGTTAAACCAAATGTTGCAATCGTCGTAATGACTAAACCAGTAATAGCCAGCACTCGTGGACCAAATTTATCGAAAAGCTTACCTGTGATTGGTGACATAATCCCCATTACAAGTGCCCCTGGAAGCATCATCAAGCCTGCTTCAAATGGTTCAATACCACGAATAGATTGCACATAAGCTGGTGTTAAAATCATCCCTGAGAACATCGCCATAGAGACAATGACGGAGATGACAGACCCTAATGCAAACATTGGATATTTATAAATACGTAATTCTAACAATGGTTCATCCATTTTCAGCTGTTTAACAACGAAAATAATTAATGCGATGAAACCAACTGTAATTGTGCCATATACCCATGGACTTGACCAGCCTTTATCCCCTGCTGTACTAAAGCCGTATAAAATACCACCGAAGGCAACTGTTGATAAAAGTACTGAAAGGAAATCTAAGTGAACTTCACGTGTCTCCATCACGTTTCTTAATTTCCAAACACCAAATAATAAACTAATTAAAGCAAAAGGAATAATCATTTGGAAAAGCATACGCCAATCATGATGCTCAACAATGTACCCTGATAATGTAGGACCGATTGCTGGCGCCATAATCATAACTAGACCAAATATACCCATCGCAGCCCCACGTTTTTCTTTCGGGAAGCTTGTTAACATAACGTTCATTAAAAGTGGTGACATACTTGATGCACCGGCTGCCTGCACCATACGACCTGCTAGAAGCACACCAAAGTTTGGTGCGAAGCCTGCCATAATTGTACCTATTGTAAAGACGGACATCGCTACTATAAATAGATGTCTATTTTTAAAGCGTGTCACAAAAAATGCTGAAGCAGGAACTAAAATACCGCTTACTAGCATATAACCTGTTGCTAGCCATTGTACCTTTGAATATGTTATTCCAAAATCTTTCATGATTGTTGGTAATGCCACATTCAGCAATGTGTTGTTTAGAAAAGCAACAAAAGCACCCACAAATAGAATAGCTATCATGCCATAAGGGGGCTTCTTCATTGTTTGCTCACTATTCATTTATATCCCTCAATTCTTTCTTGTGTTTTACGATAAAACTTATTTTATACTCGTAGTCTACTTTTTTCAACAAATAAGTTTATATTTTTTACAAACGTTGATATATGGGCTTTTTAAGTGTAGAATAAGAGTATAATACTATAAAAAAGGTGAGGTCATGAACAAAAGAAAAAGACAGATTATTACAGCAGCCCGTGAACTTTTTATTGAAAAAGGTTTTCTAGATACATCGATTAACGACATCATCAATGCGGCCAAGATTTCGAAAGGTACATTTTATAATCACTTTACTTCAAAGAACGAATGCTTAATCGCCATTTTAGACGAAGGACGAGAGGAAGCAAGTAATCGCCGCCATGAACTTATATATGGTAAGGATCCAACAGATTTAGAAGTATTGACACAGCAAGTTGCTGTACTCATGTATGTCAATCGGGAACATAATTTAATACAAATTTTTGAATCCATTTTCCAATCAAGAGATAAAGAACTAAAAAAAATCATTATCAACTACCATTTACAAGAATTGGAATGGCTTGCCAATCGGCTAGTACAAGTCTTTGGCGAAGAGATTAGCCCTATTAGCTATGAGTGTGCTGTACAAACGCTTGGAATGATTAACCTTACACTGCGTGCCGTCTTTATTGCCGATTATAAATATATCAATCGAGAAGCCATTGTACGTGTAGCATTGCGCAATATAAGCGTAATTATACCCACTATGCTTGAATCGAAAGAAATCATCGTAAGTGTTGAAATGATCAATACCATTCAAAATGTGGTGAACTATAAAACGGTTACAAAGGAAATGGTTATTGAACAATTACGGGGGTTTACGAAGGGATTATCGAAAAACGAAACAATGGAAGGTTTAGAATATGCTCAATTCTTATTAGAGGAACTACAGAGCGAAAAGCCAAAACTTTTTATTATTGAATCACTTCTTACACCTTTCCGTAAGGCTTTTGTCGGCACAGAACATATCGCAGAAGCCCGCGACATCGCCAATAACTTGTGGCGCTATGTAAAAATTGAACAACCAGCTGAGCGCTGTACGAAAAATAAATAAATACAAAAAGAGGTATCAAAAATTCTTGATACCTCTTTACTATGATGAAATATACTCTAAGATTCAACTTCATGGTTTTTATGTCTTTGGATTGCATGAAAATCAGCCTTCGTGGCATTGAAATTTCAGAACGAAAATAGTTCCACCTTGGCCAGAACGAACACTAATGGTGCCATTATGCAAATCAATGAGCTGTTTTGTAATGGCTAGTCCTAGTCCTGTTCCCGTTATATCGTCAGTCGTATTAGTACCACGATAATAACGCTCGAATAAATTATCAAGCTCCTCCTGAGGAATGCCAGGACCTCGATCAGCAATGGTTAGCATCACTTCTTTACCAGTATGTTGTGCCTCTACAATTACTTTTGTGCCTTCGGGCGTATACTTTTTCGCATTGGTAATTAAATTATCCATAATTCGCTTGAGTAAAAGCTCATCTGCTTGCAGCAATACATCCCCATAAACTTTCACACTTACCTGCTCATCTGCAAACTGTGGTAACCATGCTGCTAACGGCAGTAATACTTCATCCAGCTGTATGGCCTTATTTTTTAATTGATACGTATAGGTTAAATCTTGAATGAGCGCATCCATATAGGTCGCCTTTTCTTGCATCGTTTGTGCAAAAATACGCATCTCATCCTTGGTCCACTCATAATCTTCCGATGCCAGCATTGTGGAATAGCCATAAATTGAACTTAACGGCGTCTTTAAATCATGTGATAAGCCCGTTATCCACTCTTCACGTAATTGCTCTGCGTGCTTGATCTGTCTTTCATTTGAATTAAGTCGTTCAGATAAATGATTGAGTGATTCCTCTACAGGCTGGAACAGTTTAAATTTCCGCTTGAGCTTCCCCGTTTTGTTATGATGAATTTTTTTATCACTTATTTCTCTGTAATCAAATTGTGTCAGTCGCTCAATACGCGAAATAACATAAACGAGTGGTCGCACAAATTGCCGTGAAATACTAATGGATAAAAAGATCACGCCGAGTATCAAAATAATATGCCCACCGAAGAATATAGAAACAAACAATACCATCGCCTTATTAAAGGGCTCTTCAAATGGCTTATAGGATGGGTTAGGCATTCGCACAACAAAAGTGGCATCATCAGCTAGGGCTACGCTTTGTGTAAGCTCCTCATGCTCGAAAATATCATATTTTTCCTCGAGTAATTGCGGCTTCTTCAGCTTATCATAACGCTTTCCTATGACATCCGTCCGATTCCATTGTTCGTCATAGATTTCAACACTCGCCTTATTTTCTTTTAAACGTTGCAAGGTTACGGCAGAAATGTCCCCTGTTGAAACCCAATTTTCGAAGGCCTCTTCAAACAAAGGTTGAACAGGCGAAGTCGGAATAAATAATAAGTAGTAATTCGGGAGTTCCCATGTATGCATACCCGGTTGTTTCAATGCTAATATTTCGCTATCGGACTTTCCACATAATTCACAACTATCTCCTGTGTAATCAACAATGGTCATGGATTGATCAAATAAGTATAGCTGTCCTACGTTTTCCTCTGCTCGCTTCACTAAGTAATCCGCTATTTTAACCGTTTGTCCTTTTTCAACAACAGCATCATCTTCAATTTCAAAGGAGCTCATAACATGAATATTGTCACCAACACGATCATTAATAAAGATGGCGAAAAATACCAAGCTCATAATAAAGCCTGAAATAATTAAGAGATAAAATATGATGAAATATGAAACAAAACGGAGTGTTAATTTTCCAGCAGGCTTCATGAAGAAACATCCCCAACAAGTTTATAACCAATGCCTCGGACCGTTATAATGCATGTTGGCTTTCCAGGATTTTTTTCGATTTTTTCACGTAGTTTGCGTATATGTACCATTACTGTATTATCATCAAACAAGCAATCTCCCCACACACTCTCGTATATTTGTTCCTTTGATAACACTTGCCCTGCATTATCACATAAATATTTTAATAAATGAAATAAGCGGCCACTAATCATTTCCTTTACGCCATCTACCTGAATCTCTGCTGCGTCAATATCGAATGTAAAACGGCTACAAGTAAAAATGTGATTTTCTTGAACATTCTTTTTCTTCATATAACGTACTAGCTGTACCTTCACTCTTGCCACAAGTTCTAATGGGTTAAATGGTTTTGTAATATAATCATCTGCACCATTCATAAAACCTCGGAGCTTATCGGCGTCACTGCTTTTTGCTGTTAAATAAAAAATAGGGGCATCACTTTTCTCTCGAATGATATGTGCGATATCCAACCCACTACCATCTGGTAGCATGATATCTAATAGATAGAAATCAAATGGTTTAGTATTAATCTCGTTTTTTGCCTCTTCTATCGTGTTGCATAATGTTATATTGGCAATTCCTTCTTTTCTTAAAATAATTTCAATCATTTCGGCAATTGCACGTTCGTCCTCTAACACTAAAATTGATGCTTCCTGCATTTTTCCACCTACTTTTAAGATTACTTTAAGGTAGTCATTATTTCACCATAAGCTTCCTCAACTATTATATGTATAAGATAACCAATTAAGGAGATAAAACGCAATGACAACTAATCGTGTTACCTTCATTGATACAATGCGTGGATTTAGTTTATTTGGCATCTTAATGGCAAATTTGCTGATTTTCCAGTTTGGGATGTATGGCAAAGATGAATTAAAAAATCTTTCTACCTTAGATAACGGAGCTTTATATTTTGTGAAAATTGTAATTGAAGGCTCGTTTATGCCCATTTTCACCATTTTATTTGGCTTCTCGCTTATTAAATTAATTGAATCCATCCGCAGAAAAAAGAATAAAAGCCGCTGGTCTATTTTACGCCGTGCAACAGGCTTAATTTCTCTTGGCTTACTTCATTCCATCTTCTTATGGGAAGGCGATATTCTGTTTTCTTATGGCTGTATGACTTTATTCTTGATTCCTTTTATTAATCGTAAGCCAAAAACTCTATTAATATGGGCTGGTATCCTTTTAGTACTAACAACAGCGTTAACATACGGCTCTATGGAAGTATCTAAAAAGGAACAAAAGGAGCTAGATACTTACATTGAACAAGCAGATGCTATCTACGCTAATGGAAACTATTTAGAGATTTTTGATTTCCGTGCAAATGTAGAACCACCAGGAATGGAAGATCCGGCGTTCATCTTTATTTTATTAATTTTTACACCAATGTTCTACGCACCACTATTCCTTTTCGGCATGGCACTTGCTAAGAAGCAAGCCTTTGTGGAGATGGATAAGGAAATGAAATGGTATAAACTAGGTGCTCTCCTCGTTCCTATTGGACTTGTATGTAAAAGTGTTAGTTTTATAGAAAATGCTTTTTCTTCCATTTTATTAATGGGTGGCTCGCAATTATTAGCGATTGGCTATGTCTGCCTTGCAGCATTGATTTATAAAACACGCCCTGTTCAACTGCTTGCTCCTGCATTCGAGAGCGTAGGCAAACTGTCATTAACCAATTATTTACTACAAACCATTATTTGTACAACTGTTTTTTATGGCTATGGCCTTGGATTATACGGCAAACTAGGCGTTTTTGGCGGTATCCTATTTGGAATCGTTGTGTATAGCTTGCAATGTGTTTTCAGCCTAGCCTATTTAAAGAAATTTAAACGTGGTCCATTTGAAACAATTTTACGGATATGGACAAATTGGTCTTGGTCTGGGCAGGTAAAACAAGACTAAAATAGAAAGGAATTATTTTTATGAATAGTGACTCTAAAGAAGACTTTACAGACTCATGGTGGTTTTTGGGTATTTGTGCGACTGTAGCAGTAATTTTAACACTATTTGCATTCAAATAAATTACACATTAGATTTCATTTTCATTTGCCCCCTACTGTATACTAGTAAGTACTACAACTATACAGCTTAGGGGGCATTTTGTTGTTACAGCGTATGATGATTACTGGCTATAAGCCACATGAACTTGGTATTTTTAATGATAAACACCCTGGCATTGTCATTATAAAAAAGGCTCTAGAAGCTCGTTTACGTACACTACTGGATGAAGGACTGGAATGGGTTATTATTAGTGGACAGCAGGGCGTCGAATCTTGGAGTGCTGAAGTTGTTTTAATGCTAAAAAAGGAATATCCAAATTTAAAATATGCCGTTATAACGCCCTTTTTAGAGCAGGAGAAGAATTGGCAAGACCCTAAAAAGGAAAAGTATCAAGCATTAATTGCCCAAGCCGATTTTGTTACAAGCGTGACCAAAAAACCGTACGAAGCACCTTGGCAATTTATTGAGAAGGATAAATTTATTATTCAAAATACTGACGGTCTTTTATTAATTTACGATGAAGAAAATGAAGGTTCTCCAAAGTACATTAAACGTCTTGCAGAAAAATATATGGAATCTCATGACTATTCTCTTTTAACAATAAACGCCTATGATTTACAGGTGATAGCTGAAGAAATACAACAGCAAGACTGGTAGAAAAATATTGCTATAATTTTCTGACAATTATATACTATAATTAGTTATTCCTTTTTGTAGCCTACTATTTTCATGAATGCTACCAATAAATTGAAAGGAGCTGTATCATTTGAATAAACATATTGAAATGGTTCTTGAAGCTTCTCCTGTTAATGTCACTCACGATACGTATCGTAGAGAATGTCGGTATACACGTGGAATTCATATTGAGGAACAGGAATTTTCAGCTATTTTAAATACGATGAGCAATGATTCACGCTTATATTTCGATTTCCATAATCCGCGTAAAGAGATTAAAAAGGGAACCTATTTAAATGGACACTCCGGTTTAGCCTACAATATTTATGAATACTATAAACAACATTATAATATTGAGATAGCTGAGATAATTAATGGTAAAGATTTTTATGTAAAAATAATATAAAACATAAGCCCCTTTAAAATTTTTCTTTTAAAGGGGCTTTTTTTTTATGTTATAGGTCTGCTACTTGCGCACCTAATTCTTTATTATTATACATTTCTGTATCAAGCTCTTTTGTAATACGTGCTGTTGTAACACCAGCAGTCATTGAACCACTTACATTTAAAGCTGTACGTCCCATATCGATTAAAGGCTCAACAGAGATTAATACACCTGCAAGTGCAACTGGTAAGTCAAGAGCTGAAAGTACAAGGATCGCTGCAAATGTTGCACCACCACCAACACCTGCTACACCAAAGGAGCTAACGGCTACTACTGCGATGACTGTAATAATGAACACAGGATCAAGAGGATTAATACCTACTGTAGGTGCGATCATAATCGCTAACATAGCAGGGTATACTCCAGCACAGCCATTTTGGCCGATTGATAAACCAAATGAACCTGAGAAGTTTGCGATACCTTCAGATACCCCAAGACGGCCTGTTTGCGTTTTAATGTTCATTGGTAAAGTACCAGCACTTGAACGTGATGTAAAGGCAAATAACAATGTTTCCGCTGATTTTTTCACGTACGTAACTGGGTTTAATCCACTTAATGTTAGGATTAATAAATGTACTAAGAAAACAATTATTAGCGCCGCATAAGAAGCAATCACAAACTTACCTAAATTATAAATGGCACCGAAATCTGATGTTGCAACCGTACGAGCCATAATAGCTAAAATTCCATATGGTGTTAAACGTAAAATGATTGTTACAACACCCATTACTAGTGCATAAATAGCATCTAAGCCTTTTTTAATTGTAGCTGCTGTCCCTTCATCTTTACGTGCCACACGTAAGTAAGCAAAACCAAGGAATGCTGAGAAAATTACTACAGCAATTGTTGATGTTGAACGAGCTCCAGTTAAATCAAGGAAGGGATTTGCTGGGAATAGCTCAACAATTTGAGTTGGTAAATCCGGTGCTGCTAAGCCAGTTGTTTTTTCCTCAAGATATTGTCCTCGAGCTGTTTCTGCTTCACCTTGTAAAATATGTGTTGCATCTAAATCAAATACCGTTGCAGAAAGAATACCTACTGCTGCCGAAACGGCTGTTGTACCAATTAAAATGGCTAAAATAAGAGCTGCCATTTTCCCAAAGTTTTTGCCAATTTTCATTTTTGTAAAGGCAATTAAAATGGAGATGAATACTAAAGGCATTGCAACCATTTGTAGCAGTTTAACATACCCAGTACCTATAATATTGTACCAAGAAGTTGTTTTGGCTAGTACTTCAGAATCTATACCATAGATAAAATGAAGTCCAAGGCCAAGTACAATCCCTAAACCTAAGCCTGCAAAAACACGATTTGAAAATTTGACGTGTTTTTTATTCATAATAAATAAAATTCCAACGAACACAAGCAACACTGCTACGTTAAGAATGATTTGTAAATTCGACAATGGAATGCCTCCTAAGATGTTTTATTATTAATGTAATCGAATTATATACCCATAATCCCTATAATTCAAGTATGTTTTATTAAGATTAATAAATTCCTAAAGGAAATGGTTCTTTGCCTATGATTATACCCTCAAAAAATGAATCACAATCATCCTTTTGCTCCTGACGCTTTATTATAAAAGACATTTAACAAACCAAGATCATCAGCATATGTGCAGGCGATTGTATAGATAGTTTAGTCACTGGTACTACATTTGGTGACAAATGATAAATGGCCCCTAGATTGTTATAAAAACTAACAGTCTAGAGGCAGCATTATAGGTTTACTTATATCGCTTCATTTCTAATGACAAATCTCGGTTCATAGTCGCTAATTATGTCAAAAACACCATCATTAAAACAATAAATATGATGTTCAACGTGAGGAATTTCTTTGCTCCCAATCCAGGGAAGTTGGTCAAACCATGCTATATAATCTGAATGGCTCATTTTATAAAACCATTCTGCTGAAAAATTTATAGCATTTTCTTGTTGCAATGCTTCATCGACTAAGGGCACTAAATCAGATCGAGGGATTTCTCCAGTGTAGCGGAATGACCAAACGTAATCTTGAATTGGGGAAATCTTATCATAAATAATATCAACTTCCGTATTGTTTCGATCTATTAATGTTAAGGATAACCCTAAATCTGTATAATTTAATGTAGCATTAACGACTTGAGCCCTCTCCAAGCAAGTAATAGGCTGCCAAATATGCAGTCTTCTTAAGTCCATCTAAAAACCCCCCTTTTATATAGAAACTTTATTCAAAAATTCATATATTTTACATCTAAGCTTTTAAAAATTCATAGTAAAGCTCCAGCAATAAACCTAGCAAAATGCACTAAGTTAATGGACGAAGTAGGTTTGTTGTTTATTAATGAGGTAACAGCTTCCTGCGATTTTTTTACACTGCTTTTTGATATGTGTGACCGCATTGGACAATTGTTCAACGGAATTAAAATACTGATATTCGTTTGTAATAACGGCGATAGATAAGGTCGTACATGTTAAAGGTTCTAGTTCACCTGCTCTATTGGCCACTTGAATACATACTAAATCCTCAATATCATAAAAACTTACAATATTGGCATCAAAGTCATCTATAATCTTTTGACAAATCTTTTCTACTTCATAATGAGGTAGAATGGCAACAAAATCGTCGCCACCGATATGCCCTAAAAAATCTTCCATCCCACAGATATGTCTTTTTAGTATATCTGTTAAATACATTAAAATTTTATCACCTTTATTAAAACCATATGTGTCATTATAGGATTTAAAATGATCTAAATCAAAATAGATTAAGCTATATTGTGATAGCTGTAATGCTTCCTCTAGCTTTTCATCAATTAATTTATTCCCGGGAAGGCTACTTAAAGGATTTAAGAAGCTTGCAATGGCTACTTGTGTATCAACAAGCTTTAATAGTAACTCTCGAATACTAACTAAACCATCATATAAGTTATTTTTTGTGACAACGACATCATCATATAAATCTTCAGGAGGTCTAGACATAGCTAGTGTACTCACTTCAGTAATTGGTGTATTACGATCTACAATTAAAGGGTTTTCTTTCATGATAAGTTGATTTTGGCGTCCCATAAATAAATGATAGCCATAGCGAGTACCAATTTTTTGATAGAAATGTGTACGTGTAATATGTCCAATTGGTTTTTCATCACGAACTACTACAATGCTTCGCAATGAAGGATTACTCATAAAAAGTACATCTACTTCGTTATTTTTCACAAATTCATCAATACACGGAACCTTTTCAATGACTTCCCCTATCTTCATGGTCACCCACCCTTATTTTTCCCAAATGTATTTCCTTTGATGGCTTTCCTATCGCATAACCTTGTGCATAATGAATGCCTATACGATGCAGATAATCAAGCTCTTCTTGTCGTTCAATTCCCTCAGCGATAATTTTTGTTTTCACCTGTTCAGCATATTTCATCAATAAGGTAACGAGCTGTTGCTGCTCGCTATTTTGATCGATAAATTGAATTAACGAACGATCAAGTTTAATAAATTCTGGCTTTAAATAAATAAGAGTTTTCAAGCTATTATAACCTGAGCCTACATCGTCTACTGCAATGCGATAACCTTGTGATCGATAATGTGACAACACCCGTTCGAATTCCTCAAAATCTATTACAGCACTGCGCTCTGTTAATTCAAATACTACCTGCTGAGGTTTAATGCCCAGCTCCTTAAGTAATTGTAGCGTTTCTCCACTGTGATATTTTTTATCTACTAACACATTCGGGTGTATATTAAGAAATACTAAGAAGTTCGTATCCTTCACATCTTTATGCATACGCTCCTTGAAACGCTGTAAGGAAAGATTCCTACAAAAACACTCAAATAAAAAAACACAATCTGTTTGCCCAACAAACTCATAGAACTGATCCACACTATTAAATAATACTGATGGAACTGGGCGATTTAATGCTTCAAACCCCATCGTTTGCTTTGACTGTAAATCTACAATAGGTTGGAAATATGTATGTAAATCATTATGCTGAATAATATGTTTCAACGCTTTTAAACGTTTCATATATAATGAATTTCTTTGATGTAGCCCATATAAATATTTTAAAAAGGAAAATATACTCCTTGTTTTTATACTTTGTCCCATTGTAGACTCCATTCTTGCACCTCTTCAATTGGTTATTATGGTTCATTGTACCCTTTTATTGTAAACAGACTGTGAATGGTATGTAAAAAGTGTAAGCCCCGTACTATACTTTGAGATATTTTCTCATAATACATTTTTCATAATATTCAATATATTAAAAATGATTTATTGATATAATCCATTATTAGTGTATGATTGTAATAATAGGTTTATATTACCTATTATATTTTTTTGTGCTTTTACCTGATCGATCTTTATAGGGAAACCTATTTAGATAAAAAATTATTCAAGGGAGGATCCTGTTAATGAGCTTGTCTATTCAACAATTATTGGAGAACAAAGGAATTACACCGAAATCTGAACACCTTGAACTATTAAAAACACGCTGGGAAGGTATGCAGTCACTTCGTAGCAATTTAGAAGGTATTGCGATTGATGATGCAGATATCGCTGTACGTAATATTCCTGGAGGTGATCATATTGACAACTGATTTACATTTAAAATCCGTTGAAGAGCTGGCACCTTTACTTGCATCGAAGACGCTCTCCCCCGTGGAATTAACAAAAGCTATTTTAGACTTTGCTGAGGAAAGTCAGCCGAAAATTAATTCCTATATGGCATTTTATCGGGAAGAAGCATTAGCAAAGGCAAAAGAAATTGAACAGGAGATTCTCCAAGGCCACTATAAAGGTATGTATCATGGAATTCCTATGGCCTTAAAGGATAACTTGTATTTTAAAGATAAAATAACAACGATGTCCTCAAAAATTCATAAGGACTTCGTTTCTCATTATGATGCAACAGTTGTTGAAAAGCTTCGAGACGCTGGCGTTATATTCACCGGAAAATTAAGCATGCATGAATACGCATGGGGCATTACCAATAACAACCCTCATTACGGACCTGTTCGCAACCCATGGGATTTAGATAAAATTCCTGGTGGTTCAAGCGGAGGCTCTGGAGCAGCTGTTGCGGCTGGGGCAAGCGTAGCTTCACTAGGGACGGATACAGCAGGCTCCATTCGAATTCCTTCTTCTGCTTGTGGCATAGTTGGGTTAAAACCTACACACGGTCGTGTAAGTAAATATGGCTGTTATCCTTTAGCATGGAGCTTAGATCATATTGGTCCAATGACAAAGACCGTAAAGGATGCAGCAGGCTTGCTTGAAGTCATTGCTGGCTTTGACCATCGAGACCCTACTTGCATTGATGTCCCAACGGACGACTATGTGCAGCAATTATCTGGAGATATTAAGGATTTAGTGATTGGAATTAATGAAGAATACTTCTTTAAAAATGTGGATGCTGAAGTGGAAAAAGCTGTACGAGCAAGCATTCAAAGCTTAGTGGATCAAGGTGCAAAAGTAGAAGTGGTCCGAATTCCTTCTTTACAATATGCAGAATGGGCGGAGCTTGTTACTTCCCTTTCAGAGGCAGCAGCTATACACCATTCAGATTTACAAAAGCGACCACAAGATTTTGGGGATGATATACGTCTACTATTTGAGCTTGGTGAATTACCTTCTGCAGTTGATTACCTACAAGCTCAACAGGTACGACGTCAAATTAAGCAAGAGTTTACTGAAATTTTTAATGAGGTAGATGTACTCATTACCCCTACCCTACCAGTTGTGGCAAGTACGATTGGCGATGATTTCGCAGAGTTGAATGGTCAAAAAGTGGATTTAATTGATAATATTATTCGCTTTACTGGCCCTAGCAACTTAACAGGATTACCTGCACTTTCCGTTCCTTGCGGCTTCAAAGGGAACTTACCAATTGGCTTACAAATTATAGGGCCTGCCTTTAAAGAAGGACGTATATTAAATGTAGGATATGCAGTTGAACAAACTAACCCATTACGAAATAGAAAGCCGAATATTTTTATTAATATTTAAAAGATAGTTTTGAAAAAAATCTGCTCACTTCACGGGATACCCTGAATGAGCAGATTTTTTTGGTGGATACAAGCAAGTGTGAATACTAATGGTTTTTTATAAACAAGTAATTCTATAATAGAAGCTAGAAGCTTACTATAGGAAAGGCAATGATGTACTCATGAATGTAGAGAATTTTTTACAATTACCGATTACTAAGGATTTCACCGTTGTAGCTGGGCACAACGGTTTGCATAAAGCTGTTCAAAATGTGGAAATTTTAGACTTTGAATTTTCACCGGACATACCCCATGTTCGAGATACGATTTTCACGCCCCATAGTGTTGTTTTAAGTAGTTTATTGTTTGCAAAACAAAAACCAGAGTATTTATTAAATGCTGTCAAAAATTTGATTGAGCTAGGGGCGAGTGCCTTAGCTTATAAGCCTGTCATTTTCAAGGACTTGCCTGAAGAAGTTTTGACTTACGCTGAAGAGCAAAATTTCCCTATACTTAGATTCGGTGGAGATGAATTTTTTGAAAAAATTATTTTAGAAACGATGGCCTATGCCAAGACACAGGATTACTCATTCTTTTTAGAAACTATTTTACGAAGATTAATGGAAGAAGATGTTACGCAAGAGCAAATCAAATCCAATTTACAGCAACTTAATAAGCCCTTTGAAAAATATGTATTTGCAGCAAATTTACGTACAAGTGACCCACTCCATCATAGCTCGATGCAATCTATTTTTTCATTAGAACCATTATTAAAATCGGGTCTAATTTGTTCCTATAAACAAAGCCTTTTCATTATCATGACACATGCATCTCAGCAGTTTCAATTTGAAAAAGTTTTAGATGAATGGTTAGCTCTATACGCCATACCAACTGATACAATCACTTTTGGCTATAGTAGTAGCTACGATACCGAAACAGGATTACCCAGCGCCTTACGCGAAGCTTTCTTTGCCAGTATTTTAGCTGAAATTGATAGACTACCTAGCTGTCATTATAACAATCTCGCATCTGAACGCTTATTAATTGAGTTGTATCGTAAAGATCGAACATTTGCAATGGACTACGTAAATTCCTTTTTAGCCCCATTACTTGATGATAAGGCTGATTCAGATTTAATGGAAACTGCCAAAACCTATATCATTAAGAAAGGAAATATTAAGGAAGTCGCAGTGGCACAGTTCTGTCACCCCAATACAATTCGCTATCGTATGGCTAAAATACGTCAATTAGTAGCACTAGAAGATAATGATTATGTTTTTTATGAACACCTAGCTGCAGCCGTTAAATTGTACTTATTACATAGTAAATTGACTGTCGAATAATTACTTTGGAATAAGTACAAAAAAACGCCTGAATATTTAGAAATAAAATCAAAACCTTTTCTTCACTCTTATGCTATTCTATTGAAGTCAGGAGGAAGAAACATATGAAAACTTACATAGCAGATGGCATGCTATTGATTACTGCAATCGTGTGGGGCAGTGGATTTGTTATTACAGCCATTGCCTTAGAATATTTAACTGCTTATCAAGTAATGGCTGGTAGATTTTTATTAGCTTCGATTATATTAACCGTTCTATTTGGCCCTCGATTAAAAAAAGCTTCAAAATCGGTTATTTGGAAAGGAGCTTTATTAGGGACCATTCTATATATAGCATTCGCCCTTCAAACAGTCGGACTTCAGTATACAACACCTTCTAAAAATGCCTTTTTAACTGCCGTAAATGTTATTATTGTTCCTTTAATTGCCTATGCGGTTTATAAGCGCCGCATTGATGGCTATGAAATCATTGGTTCGATAATGGCAATCGTTGGCATTGGCTTTTTATCATTACAGGGCTCATTGACAATGAATGTGGGTGATGCACTTTCTTTAGCTTGTGCCGTTGCTTTTGCATTTGATATTTTTTGTACAAACCTTTTTGTTCAAAAGGAAGATGCCATTGCTCTTACTATTATTCAGTTTCTCACGGCCTCCCTTATAGGTGTTCTAGTCGTCATTAGCCAAGGCGAAATCCCAACATCATTTGAAAAAGAAGCAATCTATTCTCTTATTTATCTAGGAATTTTTTCTACGACGATTGCTTATCTATTCCAAAATGTGGCCAATCAATACACAACGGCCACTAAAGCTGCGATTATCCTATCGACTGAATCTTTCTTCGGTATGGTACTATCCGTCATCTTCTTGCATGAAATTTTAACAAGCCGTATGGTCGTAGGCGCAGTGCTCATTTTATTGGCTATACTAATTGCCGAAGTCAAACCAGCACATCCTAAAAAGAAGCTTATGAAAACACTAGAAAATCAAACGCCAAAATAGTTTCAGTTTAAAACTGGAACTATTTTTTTAAGCTCGACTAGTAATGATGCTTGTTGTAATACCTACTACTAAAACGGTAATAATGGATAATAGAAAGGTTGAAGTGGATAATAGGAAGCCGCCTATAACAATAACGATGGAATCGATAAAAAATATTAATATCCCCACATTAATACCTGTTTTATCACAGATAAATTGAGCGATTAAGTCTGTCCCTCCAGTGCTTGTCTGAAATCGCAACATCAGACCAATTCCAAACCCTACAAGAATGCCTCCAAGAATCGCACTGTAAAGCGCATCAATTTGAACAAGATTACGGACAGGCTTTAATAAATCAATAATGAAGGAAGACATTATTAAGCCATGTATACTATTGAAAAAATAGGCTCTATATTTAAACCAAGCGATAATAAAAATGGGAATACTAATGACAATAATCATTAAACCGATTTTTAGCTTATATAAATAATGTAAAATTAGCGCAAATCCAACTACTCCTCCATCTAATATTTCATAAGGCGTTAAAAATAAATTAATTCCTAACGACAAAGAAATACTTCCTATTATAATGACAAGACTTTTTGTAAAGAAATACATACAACCCCCCTCCGTAATTACGCATGTCTTATAGTATGAAAATAGGTAATCGAACATGTTATGAAATAACCTTAGATGAATGATCATTTTTATCGAGTATATTTGCTAAATTTCTTCGAAACTTATTCAATTATTTCCCGTAAATACAAGTAAAATTTGATTTTTAAAAAAGGGGGTTCCTTATGGAGCATGCTTTATTAGAACAGGTTAAACATACTAGAATACATTTAAGAAAAGGGCAATTAGAAACAATCTTTGAGGAATTTGATGTGCAGCGAATGAGATTAACAGAGGCACAGCGCCTAGAAAAATATCGCAAAATGCTAGAAAGTCCATTCCGCTTTTTCCGTGGAAGTGCCTATCTATTTTACTTTGATATGGCAAAGACTACCTCTATCTTCCATACTCCTAACAGTAGGCCAACTTGGATTCAAGGTGATATGCATATGGACAACTTTGGGGCCTTTCAAAATGAAGCAGGCACCATTGTCTTTGATGTCAATGATTTCGATGAGGGCTATGTCGGCTCTTATTTATACGATATTATTCGAATGAGCGTCAGTATTGCACTCTATTTAGAAGAACAAGGCTTACATAAGGCAACCCAAGAAACGGCTATTCAATATTTTCTCAATAGCTATATCGATCAACTAAAACGGTTTCAGCGCAAAAAAGATGATCCACTAACACTGATGTTTACAAAGGATAATACTAAAGGACCTGCTAAAAAACTTTTGAAAAAGCTTGAAAAACGTCCACACTCTCTTTTTTTAGAGGATATTTCATATAAGAGTGAAGATGGCCAACGAGCTTTTTTATGGAATGATGAAATTCAACCAGTCTCTTCAGAGGAATACAGTGCCATAGCAAACGCACTTCCAACTTATAAAATTAAGGATATTGCTTATAAGCATGGCTCTGGCACAGCTTCTATCGGTCTAAAACGTTACTATATTTTAGTCGAAGATAAAAAAATTACATCTGAAGAAAATGATTTAGTGCTAGAAATGAAAGAAGTACGTACAGCGATTCCTGCCTATTTCCTCCCCTATCAAGAGCAATTTTGGGATCATTATGAGCACCAAGGAGCACGTGTTGTGGGTACACAAAAAGCTATGCATCATTTAGAGGACCCTCATTTAGCCTATATCACGATGAATAACCAAGAATTTTATATTCGAGAACGCTCTCCTTATAAAAAGAAGATTAAGCCTAAAAACTATAAGGATTTAGAGGATTATTTTACAACAACATCACTTATGGGAAAAATAGCTGCCAAAATACATGCTCGCGCTGATATCGATTATTCTCATGTTTTTACCTATCACAGCGAGGAAGAGATTTTAAAGGCTATAGGTAAAGATCGTACTATATTTATTGAGCAGACAATCTTACAAGCCATGAGCTACAAGGAAATGGTCTACACAGACTTTGACATATTTAAAAGCTTTGTTGAAACAAAATTCAATTTTAAAAAGGACCTCGGCTATTAGCAGAGGTCCCTCTATTCACATTTATTTGTGCTTGGCCTTCATACGAGCAAGCAAAAACCCACCTTTAAATGACTTTGGTTCGTACGAGATAATAAATGCATTAGGCTCAAACTGTTCTACTATTTGAAAGAGTTCACCCTCACGATTCCTCTTCGTTAATATTTCATATTTATAGCGATTACTATCTCGCCCTTCCCCAATATAAATCGTAACCGCAAACCCTTCATTACGAAGAAATCTCACAAGCTCCTCATTCTTATTTTGCGTATTGATGGTCGTATAGACATAGCCTATTGCTAGCTTACGTTCAATTTTGGCCCCTAAAAATATTCCTAATCCAAATCCAACCGCATAAACGCCCATAGCTAACATACTTTGTTTTCCACTAAAAACGAGCGAAAGGCCAAATACATACACTAACATCTCCAACATACCAAATATCGCAGCAAGGAAAGTAATATTCTTTACTAAAAATATTGTACGTAATGTTAAAAAAGGTACATAAACTAGTTGAAGGATTAAAATTAACACGATACTTTGCATTTATTCTAGACCTTTCTGAGAGTAATTATATATAAGTGTATGTTGAAATAGAAAGTTACATTCTATTAATTTTAAATTCCCTTCAAGCAGCAATGTTAAACATTTTAAACAACTGTATAAAAATTCATGAGGTATAAGTGTAATTTTACACTCAATGTGTGATATGGTATTATTCAAGAATATTTAAAGAAGGAGGATGTAAAATATTGAGGAAGAAAATGATAATTATTTTTCTATTCATTAGCTTAAGCACAAATTTATATATATTGGGAAAATGGTTTTTGCTTGATCAATGGTATGAAGCTAATGCTGAGGAACGTGTTATATTAAGCGAAATGGTTCAAAAAACAGTAGCAAGTGAAAAATATAAAGAAATAGCTTCGCAAGAGAAAGTTATCGCTATTGATACAAGTATCGATAAGAATAAAGGCGGCGTATTCCCTTATTATTTTGAAGTAAATGTTTGTACAGATAAACAGACATATATTTTTTATTGTAAAGATAAGCAATGTTCAGAGATGGAGAATAGCGGTTGGACTTATTCTAGCTATCAAGACGAACAGCCGCGACTACCATTTAAAAAATGAACAATAGTTTTTTTACATACTAAAATGTCACCTCCTGACCTAAGTAAAAGGTGGTGACATCGTTAGTTTTAAATTAAGTCTCCCAAAGCTCTATTCTCCTTCCCTCTGGATCTTCAATCCAAATAAATTTTCCATATTCATTTGTCATTTTTTCCATTACAATAGGAATTTTCATTTTTTCTAAATGCTTAATACTGTCTTCTATATTTTCCACTTGAAAATTCAACATGACTTGTTGCTCTGTTGGAAAATAGCTGTCACTTTCAGAAAAGAAAGAGAAGATCGTTTGATTGTCTGACTGTGGTGAAATAATAGCACCATTCCAATTTTCAATTTCCAAATTTAGAACCTTACTGTACCATTGTTTAATTTCCTCTAAATTATTGGTCCTCCAAAATACTCCTCCAATGCCCTTTAAGATCATAATATTCTCCTTCCTAACCTATTTGTTATTCTTTAAATTCTAGTTTTAAAGGCATATCCCTTCTTTACTAACCAGTTTCTGTAAGGTGTAGTTGCTCATTCTATCGTCTTCGACTCATTAATATATATGTTGATATTTGATAGCTTACTAGGAGGTTTGTGTTTTTAAGACAGCAAGTTTTCAATTAAGTTCATAATGAGTATTAAAGTACATACAATATCTAGGAGGTGACTAATTTGAGAAAGTTCATTTTTATTTTTACAGCTATAATCATTACTGCAATTGTTGTAGCGATAAATCATAAATCAAGGTCTGCTAATTCTGAAGAAAAATTAGAAAATGCTTTAGTTATAAGCATGGAAGAAACTAAAAAGGAAAATGAGAAGATAAACGAGATATTAAGGAAAATTTCTCAGGAATTTAATAAAAAAGGATTCGATCAAATCGGAATTGGTTTTTCCCATGATGACAGTGTATTTACTATTCAAGCTAAAGATAAGGATTTTATAGAAAAGAAAAAGATTATTATTGAAAATATTATCTTACATGTTGCAAACGAGACGGGTTTTAGAGACTTCAAAGTTGACTACGTAACATTGGATAGTTACGAATTAAGCAATGAAGATGTTAAGCTAAATGAATCGTTAAATGAAGTACTAAAAATAACTTCAAACTTATTAAAAACGAATGGTTATGATAAAGCTAACTATTCAATATCCATTGATCCGAGTAAGGGAATCATGATTGAGGTTACGAAAGAGGACTTAATAAATAAGAAAGAAACAGAAAAGCTTATCGCTAATTCAGTTTATTCTAATACAAATATGAACTTAAAGGTTTTCATAAAAGAAAAAAGCAAAAGTAAAGTTAAAGACCAAGAATGGCAACCTATATTTAGTGCAATAAGAGACGAATTAAAAAAGGAGTTTAAAGAATATAGAGGATTTGCATATTCATTCCACCCTGACCCCTTACAAATTATTATTAAAACGGACTTAGAAAAGCCTAAAGGGTTTTGGAAATCGAATAAAAAAATAAAACATATCACTATGTATGTAGATAAGATAATAGAGTTGAAAAGAGAAGAACTTTCAATTGAGGAAATTCCATATAAAATTATTATACGTGACAAAAATAATCATAAAATAAACTAAGTATTTCATCACGTATTATTTTTTAGATGTTTTCAAAATCTCTTTTACCATTTCATCAAGTTCTTCTGCGATTCATCATGTATCGGGGTTTCAACCAATCCTGTTAAATACCCTCTAAAAAGAACTCTTAACTCTATAACCAAAAAACTTTATATAAACCACTTCTAGTTAACTTTATTAGAAGATAAGATTTCTTGCTCATGTGAGACAATTCCACAAAATAGAATACCCCCCCTGATTTTAGTTGAATAAACCCACTGTGGATCTTAATTACAATTGATTTGATAAAAATATGGACCACACATGGATTCATGTGTATGAACATATGTCCAAGTAAAGTTTTTATCAAATATATATATATCTTGTTGCATATCAAAATCCCTGGATATTACTTTACTAGCATTTGTATAAAGAAATACTATTGGTGACCCTTGATACATTACATAAAATTCTTCTTTAGATAAATTATCAAATGCTTTTCTCGCAATCTCTTTTTTCAAGCATTCTTTCTTCTCATAACTAAAAATATGCCATTTAAACTGATCATAATTTATTTCTTCTTTTAGTTCTTCACTAATATTTTGTGCGAATGTCTTCTCCCATAAATCAATAATATCCTCTGCTTCATTAACTAATTCTATGAATACACCTTTTTCACGTAAGTTTTGTTTATATATATAATCTTCCTGGATAAAAATTAGTGACCAATAAACATTTTCTAACTCTTCTTCTGGTAAACTATCTAAGATTTTATCAATTTTATCTCTAATCATCTTTTCCTCCAATGACGAATTATAGATTTCATAGCTTTTTATTACTTCTTCAATATAACTGTACCATTCTTTCAATAAGGATTCTTAATTAACTTTGGTGATTTGTATACATCTTATTATTTGTAAATGATTCCGTATTATCACTTCTGAATGGGTACCCCTTTTTCCTCATAAAAAATGCCACCTCCTTAAATCTAAATCAATAGATAAAAGTAGGTGACAACGTTCTTTTCATCAAAATATGTGGGATATTTGTGCCTATGCTTCCCCATGCATTGGGTCTTCCTTATGCTTAGGCCCAATCATGTTGAATAATATATTAAGGATAATTGCTGTGACAGAACCACAGACAATACCATTAGATGTAAGAATTGAAACGCTTGTTGGTAGTGCATCAAAAATGCCAGGAACTACAGATACACCAACACCTAAGCTTACTGATATCGCAGCAATCATCGCGTTTTCTGCTGATTCATTCATTACAGGTACAAGCATGCCCATACCTTGTGTAATCACCATACCGAACATCGCTAACATTGCCGCACCTAGTACGGATGTTGGAATAATCGTTGTTAATGCTGCGATTTTTGGTAGGAAGCCAAGTGCTACAAGTAAGCCACCTGTGATGTAAATGACTTTACGATCTTTAACACCTGACATACGTGTAAGTCCCACGTTTTGTGAGAATGTTGTATATGGAAAAGCATTGAAAATCCCGCCGATTACTGAAGCAAGACCTTCAGAACGATAGCCACGAGCTAAATCCTTTGAATCTAATTTTTTATTACAAATATCACTTAGTGCAAAATAGACACCAGATGACTCTACTAAAGATACCATTGCTACGAGTGTCATGGTAATAATTGCAGTCACATCAAAAGTTGGCATTCCAAAATAGAAAGGCTGAACCATATGGAATACATCAGCATCTGCTACTGGTGTAAAATCTACTTTACCCATGAATGCACCTAAAATAGTACCGACTACTAATCCAATAAGAATCGAGATTGCACGGACAAACCCTGTAGAAAAACGATAAACAATTAAAATAATGACTAATGTAATGAACGCTAAAGCAACATTAGAAGCAGAGGCAAAATCCTCAGCACCTTGTCCACCAGCCATATTGTTTAAAGCCACAGGTAATAAGGAAATACCAATAATAGAAACTACCGATCCCGTAACTACTGGTGGGAAGAATTTCACAAGCTTACCGAAGAAGCCAGCAATAATCATCACAATTACACCAGATGCAATAATAGAACCATAAATATCTGTGATACCTTGCTCCGGGTTTGTACCGATAGCAATAATTGGACTTACTGCTGTGAATGTACAGCCTAGTACTACTGGTAAGCCAATACCGATAAATTTACCTGAATAAACCTGTAAAAGTGTTGCGATCCCGCACATCATAATATCAATCGCCACTAAATACGTCATTTGTGTTGAATCAAAGCCAATTGCCCCACCAATAATTAGTGGCACTAAGATGGCTCCAGCATACATCGCAAGTAAATGTTGAATCGCTAGCGTCGTTGATTTAAAGGTATTCATTACGCGCGAGCCTCCGCAGCAAATGTTACTTTGCCATCTTCAAGAGAGTCTACAATCGCTAATGACTCAACGCGAACACCTTGTTCACGCAATAATTTCCCTCCATCTTGGAAGCCCTTTTCAATAACGATGCCCACACCCACAACATTCGCACCAGCTTGTGCAGCAATATCAAGTAAGCCTTTGACAGCTTCACCATTTGCTAAGAAATCGTCAATGATTAAAATATTGTCATCTTCATTTAAGAAATTACGTGATACAGAGATATCATTTGTTTCATTCTTTGTGAATGAATGTACCTTTGATGAGTAAAGGTTATCTGAAAGTGTTAAAGATTTACGTTTACGAGCAAATACTACAGGTGCACCAATTTCTAAGCCTAGCATGACAGATGGCGCAATGCCTGAAGATTCAATTGTTAAAATCTTAGTAATAACTTGATCAGAGAAACGATTTGCGAATTCGTGACCAATTTCCTTCATTAACATCGGATCAATTTGATGATTTAAAAATGAATCTACCTTTAATACTGATGAAGATAAAACCTTACCTTCTTGCATAATTTTGTCGTGTAATAACTTCATTTCTTTCATATCCTTCTTTCGTTAATAATAATAAAAAAACGCTGGATGTCTTGTTTCCATTCAGCTACGAGTGGAGCAAGGCATTCAGCGTAAAAACGTCGAAACGAATAGAAAACATCATTAAAATTGAAGTTCTCTAAAAGCATTGCTACCCATAGTCGATTTATTTACGGTAAATCGGTAGAAACTTGCGAGCCCTATTCTCGCTATTATATGAGTGGATTGTATGAAACTATCAGAATAACCAATTTATCACTTTATTCGGTAAGAGCTTATATCTCATATTGAAAAAAGTTTAATTTTTCGGAATTTAATGGTATTCTGCAACTTTTCAATTGTAAACGTTCGTGTTTTCAATCAACGTACTGATTATAACAGACTATTTTCTAGCTTGCTAGCATTATTTTGATAAATGGAAAGGTACTGTCATAATGACGACATTTCTGTGAAATAACAGTGTCGTACGAATTAATAAGCTAGATTGATTGTGTAGCATATGGTGCCACCCTTTTTTCGGTAAAAATTGTGGGATGACAACTGTTACTTTATGACCTGTCTTCGTACATTGATGTTCCACCTTATCAATAAATTTAATCAATGGCTGTGTGATACTGCGATATGGTGAATAATAAGTTACTAGTCGTACATCTGGTTGCCAGGCCTTCCATTTCTCTTCAAAAGCCTTTGCATCCGCTTGGTCGAAGGCTACGTAAAATGCAATTACCTTCTCAACATGTAATGATTTCGCATAATGAAGGGAATTTTCAACAACTTTCGTTATACCAGCTACTGGTACAATAAAAACATTCCCCTCAATAGCAGCTAGTTCCTCATGATTTAATCTTAATTGTTCTCCAACGGCCTGATAATGGAGCTTAATCCGATGGAATAGAAAAATAATAATTGGTAAAAAGATAAACACTGGCCATACTTGAGGCATTTTTGTTACAAAAAACATCATCGCTACGATGAAAGAAATAGCAGCACCAATTGTGTTGATCGTAAATTTTGCAATCCATCCTTTAGGTTTATCACGCCACCATTTTCGCATCATTCCTGTTTGCGCTAATGTAAACGGAATAAATACCCCTACAGCATATAGTGGAATTAAATGCTCAGTTGCTCCATCAAATAAAATGATTAAGACAATAGCCGCTGCACCTAGCATCAGGATGCCATTTGAATAACCAAGACGGTCTCCCCGAATTTGGAATATTCTTGGGATAAAGCCATCCTTTGATAAATTTACTGCTAACAAAGGAAATGCTGAGTAACCTGTATTTGCAGCAAGAACTAAAATCATTGCCGTTGTACCCTGGACAATGTAATAAAATAGATTTCTACCTACGCTCGCTTCTGCAAGTTGAGAAACAACTGTAGCTTCCGCTGTTGGCGCAATCCCATAAAAATAAGCCAAACTAACAATGCCTATAAATAAAACGGCTAAAATAGCACCCATTGCTAAAAGCGTTTTAGCTGCGTTATTAGGAGCAGGATTTTTAAAATTAGGGATGGCATTTGAAATAGCCTCTACCCCTGTTAAAGCTGAGCTCCCTGATGCAAATGCCTTTAATAAAATAAATAAACTAATTCCTGCAACCGGTGTACCGACCTTTGGATGTAGCTCTGCTGGCACCTGACCAGTTGCGACATGATAGAGCCCCATTCCAATTAACAAGAGCATAACACCTACAAACAGATAGACTGGGTATGCCAAAATAGAAGCAGATTCTGTTACACCACGTAAGTTTAAGATTGTTAAAAAAACCACAAAGAATATAGCAATGGGTACATTGTAGGGGTGGAGGCTTGGAAATGCCGAAGTAATGGCATCTGTACCTGCTGATACACTTACCGCTACTGTTAAAATATAATCAACAAGTAAGGACCCTCCAGCCACAAGACCTGCATTTACCCCTAAATTCTCCCGTGATACTACATAGGCCCCTCCCCCATGTGGATAGGCGAAAATAACTTGACGATAGGAGAGAATTAGTGCCACAAGCAAGATAACGACTCCAGCAGCAATTGGTAGAGAGTACCAAAGGGCAAGTGTACCCACTGTCATCAGGACAATTAAAATTTGTTCTGGTCCATAGGCTACTGAAGACAAGGCATCTGATGATAATATGGCTAATGCCTTTGTTTTACTAAGCTTTTGTTCCCCTAACGCATCGGATCTTAATGGTTTACCGATTACATAACGTTTGAATGAGGATTTCATTGTTAAACACCTTCTAGTTTTATAGAGTGTGTTTCGCCTTTCTAAATAAGATCAAAAAACGCCTACAAGTCATCACTAAATAAGACTTGTAGACGCTCATCCGTCTGCCAAGCTCCAACTTTTCTGCTCTTAACGCTTACGAGGTTAGCTGTCGGATTCGGGCCTGAGTAGCCCTACTCTTCAAATGAAGAGATTCACCCCAAGGATGGCTGATGCCATCCGTCAAAAATGGGTCCCCCGCGTTTAGTTGCTTCAGCGATTTAGAAATTTGAAACTTTTATAATGATGTCATATTACGCCTGTCAATTAAAAAAGTAAAGAAGAAAATTTTTCACTTTTATGAGAGAAAAACATAGACTTTTTTTCGAAATCGTTTGGAATTCACCTACGAATGCCAAGCAAATATTCGTAGAACAACAAAAGGCTACTGTAAAAGTATGCTCTACTTTTACGGTAGCCCTCTATATTAGTCATTATAATCCTGTTCAAAATCAACAATATTCCCCGTCATAGAATCCACATCTACTTCATATTCATATTGACCATCTTTCAATTCAATTTCATAGATACCATCATCGAGCTTAATTTTTGTTACAGTACCTTTTGCTTTCTTTAAGGCTGTTTCGATAGCTTGCTCTTTAGTAATGATAGTAGTTGCTGTAGTTGCTAGTTTATTGTCGTCCATATCATCGTTATCTCGACGTTCTTTTTTCTGCTTGAGTAATTTCCCAGTATAAGCATCAAATTTCAAATCATATTCTTCTGTATCAGTATAGACCTCTACTTCATAAATAGAACGATACTGATTTTTGTCTAACTCGATATCCGCTACTGTACCATCAACTACTGTAAGGGCCTTCTTCTCAATCTCTTGCATTGTTAACACCTTTTTTTCTTGAGCATCTCCAGATAATAATGTTGTCGAGCCAATCGCTGCACCAACCCCAAGTGTAACTACTAATGCTGGAATCATAATCATTTTTTTCATATCTATCTCTCCTTTGTTTTATCTATTCTTAGCTTACCAAGCAAAGATGATAGAACTATAAGAGAAACATTAGAATTTCATGAGAATGAATTATTGATCATCATCCCATGTAATGGACAGAACTTCCCCTGAAACAGCATGGATTTGAAAAGTGGCTTCGTCATCCTGTGTTTCAATTTCAACTAAATAATAACCACCTTCTGCCGTTTCTTCAAAATCAACTGAGTCCACTTCCCCCGTCAATTGTCCTAGCGCTATTTGAATA
>NZ_DAMDAY010000045.1:0-28941 GCF_032093475.1 Lysinibacillus sp.
TATCTAACGAAAGTATTATTAGCTGATTTTGATGGTAGATGTTCTACTGAAATCTTAGTGTTGAAAGTACTAGAAAAAGTAGTGCTCAGTCAGTATTTAAAATATCTGCTACTTTCACCGAATTTTATCGATGAAGTAAATTCTTCAACATATGGCTCTAAAATGCCTAGAGCGAATTGGAATTTTATCGGAAATATTTTCTTGCCTCTACCTCCTTTAAATGAACAGAAGGAAATTATTGGAGAAATAATGGAAGTGGAAAAAAGATATTTTATTTTAACACGTAAATTAAATGAACAAATCGAAAAACTAAAAGAATACCGCCAATCCCTAATCTATGAAGCAGTAACAGGAAAAATTGATGTACGTGATATGGAACTTGATTAAATGAGGTGAGTTGTGATGGCGATGGATACTTCGGAAAAAGGGTTTGAAACGAATATTGAGGCAGAGTTGATTGCACATGGCTATAAAAAACGTGTGCTTGAAGGTGATGCAAGTGCCGTTTTTAAGCAGCATGCCATTGACGTAGAGGAACTGTTTGCTTTCTTAGAAGATACACAAGAAAAACGTATGCGTACGCTAGAGAAGTCATATGGTCCTTCTTATAAAGAAGAAGTGCTAAAACGCATTAAAGACCAGCTCCATAAGCAAGGCTTAGTCGAGTGCTTGCGTAAAGGCGTTAAAGATCGTGGTGTGACGTTACAGCTTGCGTATAATAAGCCACCAACGGATATGAATAAGACATTAAATGAGCAGTACGGAAAGAACCGTTTTAATGTCGCTCGCCAAGTGTATTACAGTGACAAACATAACAACAGCTTAGATATGGTGCTATTTTTAAACGGCTTGCCACTTGTAGTGATGGAGCTGAAAAATCCATTAACGAATCAAACAGTAGAACATGCGATGAAGCAATTAAAAACAGATCGTGACCCACGTGAGCAACTGTTTAAGTTTAATGAACGTGTCGCTGTTTATTTTGCTGTTGATACAGATGAAGTATTTATGACGACAAAGCTAGATAAAGGGAAAACATATTTCCTACCATTTAACAAAGGAAATAACGGTGGCAAGGGGAATCCGATTGCTTATGGTGATACGTACCGTACACATTATTTATGGGAAGATATTTTAACACCTGATAGCTTACTCGACATTTTATACCGTTTCATCTTTATTAAGAAAGATGAGATTAAAGATTCGAATGGTGAAACTATCGGGGAGCGCCAAATGCTCATTTTCCCTCGTTTCCACCAACTAGATGTTGTTCGTAAATTAGAAGCTGACGTATCGAACAAGCTCGTTGGACATAACTATTTAATTCAGCATTCTGCGGGGTCGGGCAAAACGAACTCGATTTCGTGGCTTGCACACCGTTTAGCGAAGCTACATGACGAGGACAATGAATCAATCTTTAGTAGTGTTATTGTTATTACAGACCGTCGTGTATTAGACAAGCAGCTACAAGATGCCGTGTATCAGTTAGAGCATCGAGCAGGTATGGTAGCGCCGATTGATAAAGATTCAGAGCAATTAGCACGTGCAATTAATAATGGCACTCGTATTATTATTACAACGCTGCAAAAGTTCCCGTTCATTTTAGAAAAGGTCGCTGGCTTAGAACGTAAAAAGTATGCGGTTATTATTGACGAAGCACATTCATCACAAGGTGGGAAAGCATCTACGGCATTAACGAATGTATTATCTGATAAGACGTTAGAAGCAGCATATGAGGAAGATCGTATTGCAGAAGAAAACTTAGATGATGTAGACGAAAAAATTGTTGAAGCGATTATGAAAAGTGGGAAGCAAGATAACGTATCATTCTTTGCATTTACGGCGACACCAAAAGCAAAAACGTTAGAGAAGTTCGGTACGATGGGCATTGATGGCAAGCCAACAGCATTCCACCAATATACGATGCGTCAAGCAATTGAGGAAGGCTTTATTTTAGATGTGCTTGAAAATTATACAACGTATAAAACGTTCTGGAAGATTGCAAAGACGGTTGATGACGATCCTGAAGTATCACAAAAGCAAGCAACGAAAAAGCTCGCACAGTACGTGTCATTGCACCCACATAGTATCGCACAGAAGACGGAAATCATTATTGAACATTATCGTAACTTCGTGAAACGTAAAATCGGCGGTCGTGCAAAAGCAATGGTCGTAACAGCAAGTCGTTTACATGCAGTACGCTATAAAATTGCTTTTGATAAGTATATTAATGATATGGGCTATGATGATTTAAAAACGGTCGTGGCATTCTCAGGTACGGTGAAAGATGGCGAACTAAACTATACAGAACCTGATATGAATAAGTTCTCTGAAAAGGAGCTACCTGAAAAATTCAATTCAGATGAATACAAGGTACTTCTTGTTGCAGAGAAATATCAAACTGGTTTTGATGAGCCATTATTACACACAATGTATGTAGACAAGCCACTAAGCGGTATTAAAGCGGTACAAACATTATCTCGTTTAAACCGTACTTGCCCAGGCAAAGAGGATACATTCGTACTCGATTTCATTAACGACCCTGAAGATATTAAAGAGTCGTTCCAACCGTACTACGAATCAACAAGCCTTTCTGAAATTACGGACCCGAACATTTTATATGATATGCAGGCCGAGATTGAACCATATCAAGTATTTACAGAAGAGGAAGTGCTACGTGTAAATGAGCTTGAAGTAGAAGGTGGCGCAAAGAAATCAACGAAAGCACAGACGGAATTAAATGCTTTACTTGATCAAGGTGTAGAGCGTTATAACAAGCTATCTGATGAAGAAAAACTGGCGTTTAAACAAGTAGCAACAAAGTTTTCTCGTACGTATGGATTCGTGCTACAAGTCGTGACATTCATTGATTTAGACCTACACAAGCTGTACATTTATTTAACGTACTTATTACGCAAGCTACCACGTGATAAAAAGGACAAAGATGTTTATTTAGCAGATGATGTAGCACTTGAATACTATCGCAACCAGAAAGTATTTGAAGGCAGCATCGAGCTAGAGAAAACAGGTGGCGTTGAACTCGACCCACAAAAGCATGGTGCTGGTGGCGTAGCAGAAGATGAAAAAGTACGCTTATCTACAATTTTAGAGAAGCTAAATGATCGCTTCGGCACACAATTCACTGAAACAGACTTCTTATCACGTGAGCAAGTGAAAGAGGACATGCTAAACAGCGATGATATTCGTCAAAAGGCCAAGAATAACACAAAAGAAAACTTCAAATTCGCTTTCGAAAAAACATTCATGGATTTCGTTATCGACCGTATGAGCAGTAATCAAGAATTCTTTATGAAGATACTGGAGAATGATGAGTTTAAATCATATATCATGGAAGATATGATGCATGAGGTTTATGGGGAAGTGAATCAGTAAATTTAAAGACAGATTTCAATTTATTCTTTGAAATCTGTCTTTTTATATCTCAACAGAAAATAACATTGTTTTATATGGTAAAATAATACATATAAACTCGGTTATTTTTCTCGTAAATATTACTTTATAATGGAGGGGTTATATTTGAAAAGTGAATTTATGTCGTTTGATTATGAGCAACAACTTTATGAGAAAGGACTAAACCCATTATTTGGTGAGTATCGTCAGACTTTTAACATTCGACCTATACCCTATGGTAATAGAAATAAAGAGCAATTTAAGGCTTCTGTGCAAGAGTATTTTAAAGATATTCACTATTATTTTTATGATGAAGTTAAAGTTGAAATTGACCTGTATTTAAATGAACAACGTAGATATGAAACTCCTGATTCTGGCGATTTAGATAACTATGCAAAGTTGATTTGTGATGCTTTAAAAGGAAAGAACGGTATTTTAATAGACGATATACAAATACAAAGGCTGAACATAAGTTGGATTGACACAATGAAAAATGAGCACTTTGAAGTACGTATCTTTTCACATCCTGATTCATTTATTTTGAAGGACATTGAGTTTTATGAGATGCCTAATGGATTGTACTATCCTATTAGTGATAAATTGTGGACTGTTGATGGAGTTAGAGATGTTACAGCAGATGAAAAAGGTGCCATTCAAAAAATCTTATTTGAAGTTTTAAAAGGTGTTCGTAAGAAGAGGCATATTTTGCATCAAAAAGGTAAACAAGGTACTGAAGCTTATTACGAGTATATGAAGGCTCATCTAGTATTGAGAGGGTATAATAAAAATCGGCTGTTAGAGAATGGATTTAAATTGTGCGCTATTAAGATGTAAAAGGTGACGAGTTTTTTACTATCGATTGTACATATATGGGAGGGTGTAAATGGCAACTTATCTGAATCAAATAATAAACAAATACCATATCGCTGGAGATATTGATTTTATAACTCATTACAATGTAATAAGCCCATTAGAATCTGAAATAAAAGAATGGGCAGGATATAACTTAAATAAAATCTTTCTTTCTGGCTCTAGAGCAAAGGGGACAGCAATAAACCTATCATCAGATTTCGATTTGTTCATTTCTCTTAATTCTTCCTGTAGTAATACATTGAAAGAGATATACCTTTCTTTGTATGATTACATGTTACAAAAAGGTTATAATGTAAGAAAACAGAATGTATCGTTAGGAATAGAATTTAAGGGGCATTCAATTGATTTGGTTCCGTCAAAGAAACATTTAGGTCACACTAATTATCATAGCTTATATAAGAATAAAACAGATACATGGACACAGACTAATGTAGAGCAACATATCAGGTTAATTAAAGAATCGGGACGTATTAATGAAATAATTCTCCTTAAGATATGGCGTAGACTTCATGATTTAGATTTTCCATCCATGTATTTAGAACTTTTTGTTATTAATAAATTGAAATATCGTTCTACTCAGAATATAGAGAATAATTTTTGGTATTTACTAGGTGAATTATCTGCTAATTTTAAGTCTCTTCAAATAATAGATCCATCAAATACTAACAATGTAATTTCTAATGATTTAACCGAGTCTGAAAAAAATAAAATTAGTTTAAAAGCGAAAGAATCTCGTACAAAAAAATCTTGGTCGGATATTGTTTGGTGACTAAAGGGACGTGTTTTGATATGGAGAATATTAATGTAAAAGAACTTTTTTATAACTTACAGCTTCAAATGCAGCAAACTTTAAAGACTAATAGAATGTTTATTCCGCATTCTGGGTCTAAAGGCGATTCTTTAGAGCATAATTGGATTACAATGTTACGTGATTATTTACCACAAAGATATAGTATTGATTCGGCATTTGTTATAGATTGTGATAATAATTTAAGTGAGCAAATTGATGTAGTTATATACGATAGGCAATACTCGCCTTTTGTTTTTAATCAAAATGAGGTTAAATATATACCTGCTGAAAGTGTCTATGCTATTTTTGAAGTAAAACAGGAAATGACAAAAGAATATTTGCAATATGCTGCTGAGAAAGCTGAAAGTGTAAGAAAATTAAATAGAACTTCAGCTCCTATATACCATGCTGGTGGATGTTTCCCACCTAAACCGCTAAATAGAATTTTAGCAGGTATATTAACGTATGAAACTTCATGGAAAGATGGATTAGGAGGGGCATTTATTAAAAATTTAGGTGCTTTAGAAAATCAACAAAAACTGGATATTGGGTGTGCTTTAAGTTATGGATCCTTTGTTAATAATGATGAATTAATTATCAGTACTCAAAATGAAAGTTTGATTTTTTTCTTTTTAAACTTATTAATGGAACTGCAAAAACTAGGAACAATACCTGCTATGGATATTTTAAAGTATGCAGAGGCACTTGAGTCGATTAAATAGATGAGGGATTTGATGATTACTTATAAGGGCAAAATTGAAATTACGAGTTATTTTTCTGATGATATGCAACGGAGATATTTTTTGAAAAGAAAATATTTATCGAACAGAAAGACTTTAAAAATGAATGAAGGTAAATTATGCTTCATATTAATAAACCCATCTTATGCTGATGAATTATTGTTTGATAAATCTAATATGATAGCATCGAACATTGGAATTAAAGAGGGATATAATGAAGTAGTAATTTTAAACATGTATTCATTAATAACTAAAGATAAAAAAAGTTTAATAAAAAAATTAGATATTGCTTCAGATGCGTTGAATGATCAGACTATACTAAGAGAATGTAAATCAGCAGACAAAATAATTTTAGCTTGGGGTATAGATGTTCAATTTAAGGAAAGGAAAAATAAAATTTTATCTTTACTTAAAAAACAAGCAATGCAAAATAAACTATATAGTATTGAATATGTTAGTAAAAAAAAGAAAGTATATAATCCAGCTCATTTAAGTAGGTATTTGAGTGATAATCCATATAATTTTAAGATTAAACCTTATACTTTGGATTAACGTAGTTAAACCCGTAGCTAACACTTTTAAAAAGGTGCTAGAATCCCTTGTAAACACTGCTATTACGGCATTTAACGGCAGTGCTCCTAAAAGCCCCGCCGTCTCCATACGGTGAGTAATATTGTAGCGGTAAAGAAGGATAAGGAATCATCATCTGAAATGTGTGTGGATACAGATATTTTAAATACATTTGGCTATGAATCATTTACTAAGTTTTTACTGAAATTAAGGTTAAGCGGTACGCTAATATAGTAAAAAGGTTTACATCAGCAAAATAAGGTATATTATATATATTTGTTGAATAAGATTTCTTTAAAGGTAGGAAAAGTAGGTGAACCTAAGTGGGGAAATATCAATTGGATACTAAAGGTAAGGTGGCTGTGGCAAAGTATCATGAAAAACACAAGCCAGCCAAATTTGATAAAAAGCAGCAACTTGAGAAAATACGAGCGGAGTATTTGAAAAAGAAGCAAGAACAAACAGATCAATAATTTGAATGAAAACATAGGAAGACTAAAATCTCCCTATGTTTTTCTTTAACATAAAATTGCGGTAGATTTTATTATTCTCCTAAATTGCAGATTCGATGACAGACAACTTATTATCAGATATCCATTCCTCTTAACATTTCTTGTACCTTACCACCCTAGAATTTTTATTTGTTCATACTCCGTGCATTTGTTGTCATAGGGAAGAAACTCTTTTTTGAAAAACAAATGAAATCGTTGAAAATTTGCGAGAATTTATCCATCTCATTTTCATTTTTGTTTCGAACGCTTTTATGACAAAGGCGAAAATGTCATCGATTCTATCAAGAGCTTTTGAATTAAGTGGTCTTTCTTCAGTTCAACTTAAGCTGATTTTGGCCTCTCAAAGTGTTTATTGTGGAGCATAATGCAACAATCTCAAAAAGTACTATTCGCGGGATTCAGCCTAAGAAGATGGGAATGTCATCACTGTAATGGTATAAGGGTGTGCTAAAAAGTCTAGAAACTTTTAGCACACCCTTTTGTATTTAATTGAACAGATGAAAAATGAAGGAGTATTATACCCTCCGTATTTTTCTATCCATCATTTAAAAATATAGTATAGTTATTGTAAAAACCTAAATGATCGAGGGGACTGGAAGAAATGAACTTACTAGAAGTTGGAGTAAAAATAAAGCAGATGCGGAAGAAAAATAAAATGTCTCAGGATGATTTAGCTTCGCAGATTAATTTAACGAAAAGTCATATTTCAAAAATAGAAAATGGTAAAGCGACACCGAGTCTGGTGACATTGTCCAAGATTGCGGAAATATTTGATGTACCAATGGCTTGGTTTGTTATCCAGGATCAATTTGATGGCATTTCGATTGTTTCGAAAAAAGAACGCAATGAGACTGTAGAAACGAATGAACTTGGCTATCAATATGAGCTGTTAGCGAATAAGAGTTATATGAGCAATATCAATCCTTCTATTGTTACTGTACATAATGGGGCGGAAAATTTAGCTCCTTATACACACGATAATGATGAATTTATTTATGTCATTTCGGGTAGTATCGTCTTGAAATACGATCATAAATTTTACAATTTAGAAGAAGGGGACTCTGCGTATTTTTCTGGGAAAAAGGAGCATATCTTTATTAACAATTCTGCTGAAAACTCAAAGGTATTAACAATTTATGTTGAGGATTAAATCATTCCTTTAAACGTAAATATTATCGAAAATGCAATTTTCTTGTTTACAATACTATTCAGACAATTTACAATTGGTGTAATGTTATTCAACTAAGTTGAATTATATTACACTTTTTTAATTTTGGAGGTATGGGGATGACTTCACGTATTAAGGGATTTTATTTACTTTCAGTAGAAGAGCGAATTAAGTTAATCGCTGAAAAATCAAATTTAACCAACGAGGAAGTTGAAGCTTTAAAAAGTGGAATTTCATTAGAGCTTGCTGATGCAATGGTTGAAAATGTTATTGGACATATTTCAGTGCCTCTAGGGGTAGCGGCCAACTTTAAGGTGAATGGTAAAGAGGTATTTATTCCGATGGCTACGGAAGAGCCTTCAGTAATCGCTGCGGCTAGTAATGCGGCTCGGGCAGCATATGAGTTAGGTGGTATTTTTACTTCCAACTCGGGAACAGTTATGCGAGGACAGATTCAGGTATTAAATATTGAGGACCCTCATGCAGCAAGGGCGAAAATTTTTGAACATAAAAATGAGATCATCGAGCATTGTAATGAAAAGGATCCAACGTTAGTCAAGTTAGGCGGTGGAGTGAAGGATATAGAAGTGCACTTAATCGACACAGCAAAAGAAACAATGGTTGTTGTGCATTTAATCGTAGATACGAAGGATGCAATGGGGGCAAACGCTGTCAATACGATGGCGGAATCTGTGTCACCATTAATTGAACGGATTACAAATGGACGAGTTGTGCTACGGATTATTTCCAATTTAGCAGATAAGCGTATTGTCCGTGCGCGTGGAGAATTCTCGACAGAAATGCTCGGAGGTTTAGAAATTGCCAAAAATATTGTAAGTGCTTACGAATTTGCAGATGCTGATCCGTATCGGGCTGCCACACATAATAAAGGGGTTATGAATGGTATTACTGCTGCAGTATTAGCATCGGGTAATGATACACGTGCTGTTGAGGCTGGTGCTCATGCCTATGCTGCTCGTTCTGGTAGATATCGCTCTTTAACGACGTGGGAGCTAAATAAAGCAGGCAATCTTGTTGGGACGTTGGAATTGCCATTAGCTGTTGGTATTGTAGGAGGGGCTACAAAGACTCACCCTGTTGCAAAAGCAGCGCTAAAAATTATGGATGTGCAATCTGCAGAGGAGCTAGCCAGCTACATTGCCGCAGTAGGATTAGTAGAAAATCTAGCAAGCTTACGCGCACTTTCAGCAGAGGGTATTCAATCTGGCCATATGCGTCTGCATGCGAAAAACTTGGCTGTAATGGCTGGGGCAACAGGCGATATTATTGATCGTGTTGTGCAGCAGGCGGTAGAAGAGAAGGATTTCCGTTATGATCGTGTTTTAGAGATTACAAACTCTCTGCGAGGTGAATAATACATGGCGAATACTCCATACAATGAGCAAAAAAAGGTAGAGGAAAAGAAGTTTATTGAAATTTTAGGAGACACGGTTTCTGGCAATCAATTAATTATTTCAATTATTTTAAGCGTTGCTGCAAGCTTTTTAGGCTATCAGTTTGGCCAGTGGGTTTTTCCGAAGTTTGCAGACCCTCAAATGATTAACTCTTATTCACTGTTAACAGGAATCACGGGAATTCTGATTGTAGTTGCTATTAATACGATTCTTTTTAAACCAAAGCGTATTTTAGTAGAGGATGAAGCATCTAGTCATTCTTTAAAGGAAGCATTTGAGGATTTACAAATTGATATAGACGAGGAAATACGTTTAATCGAGGAAGATCCAGTGACAAAAAAAGAGCTTGAGGATTTTGGTATTCTTTCTAGCTTACAAGGCTTGAAAGGAGCGGATAAAAAATGAGTATTTATTTAATAGCTCTTTTATTTGCACTTCTTGGTGCAGCTATCTTTACTATAATTGGACTTATTTCGGGTACAGATGAAACAGCAATTATGGTACCAATTACATTGTTAGTTATTTTGCTAGGAGCGCCTCCTGAAGGGGTATTCGCCTTTTTCATGGCGGGGGTGTTAGCAAAGCACTTAACACATGCTGTACCAACTGCGTTATTAGGTATTCCTGGGGATACAACAGCTGTACCGTTAATCGACCATGCCAATACATTACGCCGTTTAGGGATGCCGCACGTCGCACTACGTAAAATGATTTCCGGCGGCGTCATCGGTGCATTTATCGCCCTACCAACAGCTGTACTTTTAGGTCAGTTTTTAGGTCAATTCGCCGATTTTTTTAAATCTTCATCAGGCATTATTTTTACACTTGCCGCTATTTTAATCGCATTCTTTTCAAAGGGAAAATGGGCAAGTATTTTAATTATTATTCCATTTGCATTTTTCATAAAAGCTTTAGATAGCGTTAGCTTTGCGATGCTTGATAAACATTTAAGTATTACATTCTTTTTAGGAATTGCGATTGGACCGATGTTTTGTAATATTTTAATGGCGGCTTCTTCTGTTGCTAAAAATGATCTAGCTCGCAGTAAGCCAAATCAATACAATCTTGCTCCCGAAACGAAGTCTTGGAAAGGCTATTTCCCGAATCCATTTAAAATTTTATCGAAAAGGCAGACCATTTTTACGAGCATTACAACGTTTCTTTCCTCCCTTACATTTGTTTTTAGTCCTGTAGGGATGACGTCATTGATGGGAGAAATTGTAGGCTCTCGTACAAAAGGTGCCTATAAAAAATCAACAACGAGTCTTACTGTCATGAATGGTGTAACGGAATCGACTTATATTGCTGAAGCGATTATTCCATTAATTGCATTCGGTATTCCGTTAAGCCCAGTAGCACTTGGACCAGCATCACCATTGTTTAATGCACCCCCAATTTTTACAGTAGATCCAGTAAACAACTTACACACATTAATGTCTTCTTGGGACTTTTTTATTTTTGGGTTAATTGGTATAAGTGTAGCTGCTTTAATTGCCTATCCATTTGCGATGAATTATGCACGTAAAGCGTCTGTATTAGTATTAAAATATATCAGCCAGGAAGCAATTGTAGCGATGTTCATAGGTTTAGCGTTCTTGCTTGCTTATAACGAGGCACAATTATTAGGAGTAGTTTTAACGTTTACAGTCGCAACTGTTGGTGGTTTATTAAATCGTATTTTAGGTGTAGGGGCCGGTGTGCAATTCATGGTATTCTACGCATCAAGCTGGATTATGCTACAGCTGTTCGGCATTTAATTAAAGGAAGTGTATCTTGATGAACTTACCAAAAGCAGTGGAGATTAGAGAAGTAGGTCCGCGTGACGGCTTACAAAATGAGAAAATTTTTATTCCAACTGATTTGAAGGTGCAATGGATTAACTTAATAAGTGAAACAGGTGTCCGCCATATCGAAGTATCCTCTTTTGTTAGTCCCAAGTGGATACCGGCTTTAGCCGATCATCATGAAGTATTCGAGCAAATCACACGTCATGAAAACATAACGTATACAGCTCTTGTGCCTAATTTGAAAGGGATAGAAGGAGCCATCCAACAAAAAGTTGATGAAATTGCTTTATTTATTTCTGCTTCTGAAGAGCATAATCAAAGTAATGTAAACGCTTCAATCAACCAATCTTTGCAGAACTTAAAAGCTGTAGCTGAAGTAGCAAATCGTGAAGGTATATCGTTAAGAGGTTATATTTCAACTGTATTTGGCAGTCCGTTTGGTGATGAAGTAAAGCTTCAAACCGTGAAGGAAATCATTGATGCCTATCTAGCAATGGGCGTTTCTGAAATTTCACTCGGCGATACAATTGGGGTAGCGGATCCTGTACAAGTAAAGGCTATTTTATCAGAGTTACTCACTCAATACGATAGTGATTTGTTTGCCCTTCATTTTCATGATACGTATGGCCGTGCTTTAGCAAATATATTTGCAGCACTTGAGCTGGGCATTACAAAATACGACAGTGCTATTGGAGGTTTAGGAGGGTGCCCCTATGCCCCTGGTGCAAGCGGCAATGTGGCAACGAATGATTTAGTGAATTTCCTGCACCGTTTAGGCGTGCAAACGAATATTGATGAAGAAAAATTGTTTACCGCTACACGATTTTTACAGCAGGCAATGAATAGACAGCTTGATAGTAAAGTGTATAAAGTGCAAAGTAATTAAGAAAAAGGATATGGGGAGGGACCTTCTCCCCTATAGATAGAGTCAAAATCAGAACTGCACACCAATTGTTAGACACACTCTACTAATTGGTGATGCAGTTTTTTCTACGGAGGAAAAGTTGGAAGCTGTTAAATCAATCGTTCGTTAGGGTAATAAAATCCAATATGAAGGCGTAGAAGCATATTTGAACCAATTTACACTACCTTTGAATTCTATGAAGGAACCTATTAAACATGGTCAATATACTTCAAACACTTGGCAAGCAGCTGGGTACGATTGGTTACTTGAAACTTTCTATAGAGGTTTTGAAGGTGTTTTTTGATGGTATTTTCGCTGACGAATAATTGTTGGGCGATTTCTCCGTTTTTTAAGCCTTTGAAAACAAAATTCAACACGTCACGTTCTCGTTCTGTCATTTCAAATAGGATAGAGGGCTGTGAATAGTGATGTAGGGAGTACATGTTTTCGATATTTCTTTTCAAATATACTAGCTTTAACATATCTTTTTCATTAAATAGCTTCTCGCCCAATTTTCTTAAAAAGCCGATAACTGCTACGGGTTTATTGTCTACCTTTAAATACATAGCCATTTCATCTTCATAGCAATTTTCTTTTAAAAAGACTTCTTTATAGTGTGTTTGTTTTTGTGGGCACATAATTTCATTCTTGGTCATTAGGTGAATGGAATGCTGTGAATTTATATTTTGAGGGTGTAATGGATCAAGGTGTTTATAGCTTTGTAAGTAATCATTAATCGTATGACCTTCTATATTAAAAAGCACTGGGGCACTTAATTCGTTATTTGATAGTTCCCAAAAAAGCATATGGTGATAGTCGAGATGCTGACTTAACGTTTGCAACAGTTCTCTTTTAAAGCCTTCATTACTTTGTTTAACATTCATATTTGAAATATGATAGCTAGCTTTAAGAATGTTTTCTACATCATTTTCGTAAAACATGAAAACACCTCGTTTCTCTCTTATGCTTTTATATTCTACTTTGAGGAGAATTATCCTTTCGGGTAATGTTAAATACTTAGAATATTCAGTACATTATAGTTGTAAGATTACTACTATACGAGGTGATGATATGAATTTACAAGAGTATGCATCATATGATGGCTTGGGGTTAGCCGAACTAGTTAAATCAAAGAAAGTAACACCACAGGAGCTAAAAAAGCTAGCGTTAGAAGGGATAAAGAAAGTAAACCCATCCATTAATGCGGTAGTTAGTGTGTTAGAAGAGCAGGCTGATAAAGCCATTGAGAAGGTTGATGAAAACGCTCCGTTTTCAGGGGTTCCGTTTTTAATTAAAGAGCTTGTGTTACATGCAGAGGGTGTCCCGCATAGTATGGGGAGTCGTATAGGGGAAAATACAGTTATGCCTGTTGATAGTGAATTAATGGCGCGCTTTAGAAAGGCTGGTTTGATTTTAGCAGGTACTACGACTACACCTGAGTTTGGCTATAATGCAGCTACTGAAGCAGTTATTTATGGTGCAACGCGTAATCCGTGGAATTTACAGCATAGTCCAGGTGGTTCAAGTGGTGGGTCGGCAGCAGCTGTTGCGAGTGGTATTGTACCAATTGCCCATGCGAATGATGGTGGTGGTTCTATTCGTATTCCCGCTTCCTGTAGTGGGTTAGTTGGATTAAAGCCTACACGAGGAAGAGTTCCAGCTGGTCCATTCAATAGCGAGCCTTTAAATGGTATTGCAATCGAGTTCGCTGTGACTCGTACAATTCGCGATACAGCAGTACTACTGGATCAAGTAGCGGGTCCTGATTTAGGAAGCTACTCCAAATTAGAAGTAACACATGCACCGTACGGACAGCTAATCCATGAAAAAGTATGCCCTTTAAAAATTGCCTGGACAACAGAAACAAATTCCGGAGCATTTGTAGATCCTGAATGCATAGAGGCTGTTCATAAAACTGTTCAAGTGTTAAAGGACCTGGGACACGAAGTAGTTGAAGCTCGTCCGAAATATGAGCAAGCGTCATTTACAAAGGCGACGGTTGCTATTTGGACAGCGAATATTTATCAAATGATTCAGGGTGCAGCAGCGGGGACGGGTAAAGCAGTTTCTCCCGAAAATATTGAAGCAGCCATTTGGAAATGCTATGAATATGGTGGTCAGTTAAAGGCGGCTGATTTATTAGAAGCTATTCATACAAATGCAGTTGTTTCACGTCAAGTAGCGGGCTTCTTTGAAGACTACGACATCTTATTGACCCCAACAATCGGCACTCTCCCTGCGAAAATTGGTGAATTAAATGCCAATAATCCTAGCATTTCAGCTGTTGAATGGACAGAGCAAATTTTTACGTATGCGCCATTTACAAACTTATTCAATGCTACAGGTCAGCCTTCCTTATCATTGCCATTAGCCGAAAGTAAATCAGGCCTACCAATTGGTCTACAATTTACAAGTAAATTTGCAGATGAACTGACGCTATTACAGCTAGGTAGACAATTAGAGGAAGCAATGCCTTGGAAAGATCGTAAACCGGCAGTACATGTCAGTGAACAGCCTCAGCCCGCCGTATAATATAGGGATAAACGCACCTAGTATCGATTAGGTGCGTTTTATTCTTGAAAAAGCTGGTCTTCCTTACAATCAAAATTACATATATATAAAATAAAAGCTAATAGGAGTAGTGATTATTGGGCAAACAACATCATAGGTACAGGTGGATTGTGTTTGTTGCTGTATTGTTTACCTATTTGTTAATGGCAAGTCAACGAACTGCTCCAGGGTTAATTACAGACCAATTGATGAGGGATTTTAGTGTAACAGCCTCCACTATCGGGCTATTAACGAGTATCCAATTTTTTGTGTATACAAGTTTGCAGATTCCTATGGGGATTTTAGCGGATCGCTTTGGACCGAATTTTTTTCTCATCTTTGGTGCTACACTTACAGGATTAGGGACAATTCTTTATAGCTTAGGTACACATGAGTTTGTGCTGTTTTTTTCTAGAATGTTAACAGGGGTAGGGGACGCGACCATATGGGTGAATATGGTGCTAATTTTGGCACAATGGTTTCATAAAAAGGAGTTTGTTCGCTTAATCGGCTTTGCAGGTATGACTGGGAGTTTAGGTTTTTTATTGGCGACAGTTCCTTTTGCTACATTGATTCTTTTATTTGGTTGGCGTATCACATTTTTTTCAACGGGCTTATTATTATTGTTATGTGGTGGGCTTCTTTATTTTGTGCTTGTGAAAAATACCAAACGTACCATTCCAGAGAAACCAGCAGTGATCACTGAGGAAGTACCTCGTGAAAAAACTTCTATATTAATAAGAAGAATATTTTCAAGTAGGCAAGCATGGGCCTTATTTTTTTGTCATTTTGGAGTTGTTGGAGGTTATGTTGGTTTTATTAGTTCGTGGGCAGTACCGTACGGCATTGACATGTATGAAATGACACGTTCAGAGGCTAGTCAGCTAATTATGATTGGCCTAATCGGGGCGCTGATAGGAGCTCCTTTAATGAGTTGGGTTGCCGGCTGGCTAGGAACAATTAAAAGACCCTATATCGCTATTCAAATGACCGTTTTATTGAGTTGGTTTTCCTTTCTTATAGTAAAAGGGCATCCGTCATTTTGGGTGCTCATCGTACTGTTCTTTATTATTGGCTTTGGCTATGGCGCCAGTGCCTTAACCTTTGCGGCAGTTCGTCAAACGTTCCCTATTACTGAATCTGGTATCGTTTCTGGGTTTGCTAATACAGGGGGCTTTCTAAGTGCAGCATTGCTACCGATTATTTTTGGCTATGTGTTGAATTATTTTCAATCGACTTCAGGATATTTAGGAGATGGGTACTACTATGGATTTATCACCCCAGTTGTATTTTCCTCCATTGGCTTGATGGGAGTACTGTTATTTAAAGAAAAATTTGTGAGAACAGGTAATTAAAACAATATCAATACTAAAATAGGGCATACGAATTTGAGGAAAGACCTGTAATATAGGTCATTCCTTTTTTATATACTTTGTAAATCATACTTGGGCTATTTTAATATTCCTGGTATAATTTAACTGTATTGTTGATTCAAAATATATGGGGATTTGTAACATATTTATTATTTAGGATTTTGAAATAATTAGAAATTGTGCTTATATTAAAAGGTGATATTTTTTATTCATTTTAAACAAATGAGTTTTTAGTAAATTAATTATACATATTGAGTATAGCGAAAAGGAGTTATTAACAGTGATAAAAGTTAAACATTTTACTATCGGAATTGGATTGCTATTAATATTATCAGCATGTAGTGATGAAAAAACTGTAAAAGAAAATAATGAAAGCAAAATTGAGGCGGAAATTTTAACATTAGAAACACTTCTGAAAGAAAAAAAGTATGAGGACCTTTTAATTAAAATGGAAACAATCGATTTATCAGAATCAGAAACTGATAAAGTAAGAGCAGTGGGTACTAAATTTGTAGATCAATTAATCCAAGAAAAAAATTTTGAATTCTTAGATTCGAAATATAACAGAATGAGAATCAACTTAAATCGTGATGATTGGACTAAAATTATAAAGTTTATAGAACAAGAAAAAGAGTTACGATTAGATGAAATGGAACAAGCAGTTAGAAATAATGACTTCCAAAAAGTACAAGAATTGTACGATAATACAAAAGGGCTAGAAGATAATGCAGATTTTTCAGCGATGTATAATTATGCTCAATATTTACAAACTGATCAGAATTCCTATGAGGCATCGGGAGCTTTAGCACTAGCTGTTGACCCTGATTATCATGGAAGAATGAGAGAGGAAATAGTAGCAGGAATTACAAATACTTCATATGCCAGTCCATTAACATTTGGACCAATATCTCTAGACGATTGGAATTGGATAGAAAGAGAATACAGAAAAAATTTATTTAATATGGAAAGAATATCTAATGCAGAAAAAGAAAGAAAAGAAAAAATTGAAAGCGCTAGAGGCAATAATCCTTCGCTTGGAATGACCTACGAGGAAGTATTAGCATCACTTTGGGGCGAACCTTATGATGTGAATAGAACTGTAACAGAATATGGAACTTATGAACAATGGGTGTATGGAAATGGACAATACCTTTATTTTGAAGATGGAATATTAACAAGTTTCCAAGATTAACCAATTCTTTCTAGGTCTAAAAATTTTTACAGATAGTTTAGTGTCACTACTCCATATTATCTGAATGTATTAGGGAACATCTGGATCTTAGATGTTCCCTTTTATTTCTTTTCCTGCATTATCATAAAGTGACATTATCTTGCTAGAAGTTAGTCGAGAGGTTACTAAATATAAAAATGCTATGCTAACTAGTAGAATTTACGATCTACCCCGTATAAACACTCTCACAAGTTCCTGGTGCGGGCTCGTAGAAACAATGGTTCTTAAATTGACCAGTAAACGGTTGGCCGTACCATGTTGGGGGACATGGCGCATATGGATTGAAGTACCAAAGTGCGTATTTTGCTGGATGATCTCGCCAGTAGTCTAGGTTCTGTTTCGCCAATCTTTTTTCGGATTCTCTTGCTCTTTGATAAAACATATTACCTTTTTGAACAGCTTCAAACGAAAAGTTTCCTCCTTGTACCTGGTAAATCACTTGCTCGATAGTTCTGACATCGTTAAAATCTAAACAAGTTGCTACTGCGCGATTTACAATGACATTGCCAACGTATAACATGCCTTGTTTTCCTTCACCCTCAGCCTCAGCTCTCATCATCCTAGCCATTAAAGCAACGTCTGCATCGCGATATTTTACTCTTGGCATTTTTACACCTCCACCTTATAGTATGAAAAAGAACTAGGCTAGTTTCACTTTATCTGTAAAATCATTTGTTTGGCATACTGACAAAATATAAAAACACGCTATCTAAGCTGTGGGCTAAACAGCAAGATGGCGTGTTTCAATTTAAAAATTCCTTCTGAAATAGGGTGTTTTTTTTAGCACTACACAAACAGGGATGGCAATAATTAAACCAACGATGTTTTGAATGACGTCTCCTGGAATGGATGCCAATGGTGCAACCCAGCTATTAAACATAATGGCCTGCCCAATATAGTACACAGCAATCATCACAGGCATTGATACTACTGCACCTAAAATGTTGAATCCAATATTGTCGCCTTTATGACCTTTTGACCAAGCAATTTTACCAACGATGAAGCCCTGTAATGCACGAGAAATAATAGTAGTAGGTGCCCAAATTAACCAGCCCCCTACGATATCGAATAAGCCCATTCCAATTGCTCCAGCAAGAGCTCCTTTTTTAGGCCCAAATAAAATGGCAGAAATAAAAAGCATGGATGTCCCTAAGTGAATAAGCCCACCTTGACCAAACGGTAGCTTTAGATTGATAAACATTGTAGCAACGAAAACAAGTGCTGCTAAAATCGCTGTAATAACTAAATCAAATGTTTTGGTGCGTGATTTTGTATAGGATGATGGCCTTTGTATATTTTGCATTTGTCTCTTCCTCACTATGATGAATATTTTGATGATTTTTACTTTAACAAAGGACTGACTGTTGTGAAAGTGTCAATTTTATAAAAAAATTAGGGGTCAGATTGAGGTTATTTTCGCATTCTTCTAATTATGATACGATGAGATGAGTATAAGCAGGATTAGTAAGGTGGAATGTATGATGAAAAAAGTTGCTGTCATTCAGGATATGTCTTCCTTTGGGAAATGCTCATTAACAGCTGCGATGCCAGTGCTATCTGTGATGGGTGTGCAAGCCGTGCCGCTACCAACAGCTATTTTAACGGCGCAAACTGGGTATTCGACCTTTTATTGTGAAGATTTAACGTCAAAGATGGATTTCTTCGTAGACGAATGGAGCAAGCTAGGGGCTACCTTTGACGGTATTCACACGGGCTTTGTCACAGGAAAGGAGCAAATAGATAATATCTTTCGATTTTTAGACGTGTTTCACTCCGATAAAACGACATTGCTTGTTGATCCAGTAATGGGCGATCATGGCGAAGTCTATAAAATGTTCACAGGAGAATTACTTGATCGGATGAAAGAATTAGTGAAGTGTGCGGACATTATTACCCCTAATGTTACGGAATGCTGCTTGCTTACGGGCTTGCCATATGAAAAGCTACTGAGCTATCAAAACGATTTAGACTATATTCATGCCTTAGAAGAAGCAGGTCAACATCTACAGCAGGAAACTGGAGCCAATGTCATTATTACTGGCTTGAACCCACCAGTAGCAGATGCGGACAAGCGTTATGTTGGGAATATGTATGTCGATGCGAAGCGGTCTTTTCATAGTATTCGCAACTACAACGGTCAAAGCTATTCAGGCACAGGGGATCTATTCGCATCCATCATAATGGGTGGCATGATGCGTGGGCAAGATTTAGTGGAGTCCATGAAGCTAGCGGAGACATTTTTAGCCGCTGCCATTGAAGCAACATCGAAGGAGCAAGTTCCACCCGAGGCAGGCGTGCATTTTGAACAGTTTTTACGAATGCTCCTTTAGCGATTGTAGTCATTTGATCGTACATTAATGACATCGGAAAGTAATAGTAGTGTATCTTTTGTATAATAAAGGCATAGAGAAAGTGGAAGTTGGTGTATTATGAAGAATCGTAGTCAGATAAAGCAAGACCGTGCTCATGAAACACGCAAGACATTAATTGAGGCGGGGAAAAAGGTTTTTTTTGAACTGGGCTTTCAGAAAGCAACAATGAAGCAAATTATTAAAGAAGCTGGTGTAGGCCATGGCACAGCATACGTTTATTTTTCTAATAAGGATGCCCTGTTAATAGAAATAATTGATTCGCTTCTTGAAAAAATGTACAGTATTGCGAAGCTAAGTTTTGTTCCAAAATCAAAGGAAGAGGCGAGGGAGCAAATTACATATCAGGTAAAAGCGTTCAATAAACAAGGTATTGAAAATGAGAAATTGATGAGGCTAGTGCAAGAGGCGATTGGTGTGTCAGAGGAAATTCGTCACAAATGGTCTCTTGTCCAGCAACATTTTATTGATCATATTGAGAAGGATATTTTATATGTACAACATAATAATATTGCCTTACCTCATTTAAATGCTAAAGATGTAGCGAATATGTGGTATCACATAAATGAGAACTTCCTTTGGCGTTGCTTGCAAGATAAAAATGTTTCGATCGAGGAAAACGTAGAATTAATTGTACACTTTTATATTAAAGGCCTCTATACAGATTAACCTCCCTTGTTGGAGGTTTTTCTGTTTAATGTGATGAAAATTAGATTTTAAACTTAAAAATTCTTCTTTTAAAAATATTGACACTGTGTCACTTTTTGATAAGATGAGTATAAGATGGTTAATAGATTGCAATGCTACCATCATTTTAAAAGTGAGGTGTTTATAATGGAATTTAATCCTACAAGAGAATACGCAGCTTTTTTAGACAAAAATGATGATTTAAAAGAATTTAGAGAACAGTTTTATCTTCAACCAGGCACAATTTATTTTGATGGGAATTCATTAGGACTGTTATCAAAGAGAGCAGAGGCTAGCTTGTTGAAGCTTTTGGATTCTTGGAAGCAGCATGGCATTGATGGATGGACACAAGGGGAGCATCCTTGGTTCTTTTTATCAGAGCAGGTAGGTGCTCAGCTTTCAAAGATCGTAGGTGCGAAACCAGAGGAAGTCATTGCAACTGGCTCTACTACTGTTAACTTGCATCAAATGATTGCAACGTTTTATAAGCCAACAGGCAAGAAAACAAAAATTGTTATTGACGAATTAAACTTTCCAACAGATTTATATGCTGTACAAAGCCAGCTAGGTTTACACTACGAAAATATCGAGGAGCATATTCAATATATACGTAGTCAGGACGGGCACTATTATACGCATGAGGATATTGTTGCAGCAATGACAGAAGATGTAGCTTTGATTGTACTACCTGGCGTGTTATATAGAAGCGGTCAAATTCTAGATATGAAAGCGTTAACAAAAGAGGCGCATCAACGTGGTATTTTAATAGGCTTTGATCTTTGCCACTCAGTTGGTTCTGTAGAGCATTCCCTTCATGATTGGGATGTAGACTTTGCCTTCTGGTGTAACTATAAACATCTAAATGGAGGACCTGGTGCAGTTGCTGGGTTGTTTGTACATGAGAAGCATTTTGGTACAAAGCCTGGATTGGCAGGCTGGTTCAGTTCCGATAAAGCGAAGCAATTTGATATGGAAACAAGCCTTATACAGGCCCAAAATGTAAGTGCCTACCAAATGGGGACACCACATTTATTAAGCCTAGCACCACTACTAGGTGCACTGGAACTTTTTAATGAAGCAGGAATTACACGCATTCGTGAGAAATCCATGCAGCTAACAGAGTATTTTATTCAACTATACAATTATTATATAGGTAATTACGACTTTACATTAAATTGCCCAGTGAACAATGACTTGCGCGGTGGTCATGTCTATCTTACACATTCAGATTCAGCTCGTATTTGTAAGGCATTGAAGGCAAAGGGAGTTGTTCCTGATTTTAGAGCACCAAATGGCATTCGTATTGCACCTGTGGCACTGTACAACTCATTTGAGGAAGTTTATGAAGTTGTGCAAATTTTAAAGACCATTATGGATGAAAAGTTGTATGAGCAATTCAAAAACGAACGTGAAATTGTAGCATAACAAAAAAGGTGGGAATTAGATGATTATTGGTGTACCTAAGGAAATAAAAGTAATGGAGAATCGTGTCGCGTTAACGCCTGCAAGTGCTAGTGTTTTAATTGCTGAGGGACATACAGTGCTAATTGAATCGAACGCAGGTCTTGGTTCAAATTTTACAGATAAGCAATATATGGAGTCCGGTGCAACAATTGTTCCAACAGCGAAGGATGCATGGGCTGCAGAAATGGTCATGAAAGTAAAAGAACCGATCGCTTCGGAATACGATTATTTTTACAAGGGGCAAATATTATTTACTTACTTACATCTAGCAGCCGATGAAGCATTAACGAAGGCGTTATTAGAAAAGGGAGTGGTGGCCATTGCCTATGAAACGGTCCAACTTGCAGATGGTAGCCTGCCGCTACTTGCTCCAATGTCAGAAGTTGCTGGACGAATGGCTGCGCAAATCGGTGCACATTATTTAGAAAAAACAAATGGCGGTAAAGGCATATTACTAAGTGGCGTGCCAGGTGTAGCAAAGGGCAATGTAACCATTATAGGTGGTGGAGTTGTAGGCTATAGTGCAGCAAAAATTGCTGTAGGGTTAGGTGCAAACGTAACCATTCTAGATGTTAATCCGGCACGCCTACGCCAGCTTGAAGAGATTTTCGGTGATAGTATTCAAACGTTAATATCGAATAGCTTTAATATTGCAGAACAACTCAAAACAGCTGACTTGGTTATTGGTGCAGTACTTATTCCTGGTGCTAAAGCGCCACGACTCGTCACGGAGGACATGGTTAAGGATATGCAGCCAGCCTCTGTTATCGTAGACGTAGCTATTGACCAAGGTGGAATTGTGGAAACAGCAGACCATGTGACAACACACGATCATCCAACATACGAAAAGCATGGTGTTGTGCATTATGCAGTAGGTAATATGCCAGGTGCGGTGCCAAAAACATCGTCCATGGCTTTAACAAATGTGACATTGCCGTATGCGCTACAAATTGCAGCAAATGGTTATAAGGAAGCACTATTACAAAACGAAGCATTACGAAAAGGCTTGAATGTTTATCAAGGTAAGATTACGATGAGTAAGGTTGCTGAAGCATTACAGCTACCATATGAAAGTGCAGAGGACCTTCTAAAAGGTCAGCTTGTATTATAGCACTCTAAAAGTGAAGGATTTAATAATATTAAACAGCCTGAGTTCGGTAGTTAGGGACTCAGGCTTTTAATGAGGAATAAATTCAGAAAAATACCTCCAAGATGGCAGCTTATCCCTATCTGTCTTGGAGGTATCTTATCTATGTCGACGGTAAAGCAACTGTGTTAAATGATATGTTCTTCCTCAAGCTCATTTTTAATGACGCGATTCCTCGCTTCATTTACTTTTTTCCAAACAAAATAACAGATGGAAATGAAGAGTAGCCATGGGAAACCAACAAGTAATGTTGCCTTAAAGTCAGGAGAAAACCATGTTGATAATACAACTGAAGCTAATAAAACGGCACCTAGGATTGTTAAATAAGGATAACCAATCATACGTACTGGCAGTTTTTCTCCATCTTTTGCCTTGTATTTTTTACGGAAAAATAAATGGGTGATAAAAATCATAAACCATGCAAACATTGCACCAAAGCTTGATATTGAAATCATAAGCGATAAAGCTGATTCTGGCTTAAAAATAGAGAATACTGTCGCAATGACAATACCGATAATAGATGCAAACAATGCCTTCGTGGGTACTTGTCTTTTGTTGAGCTCACCTAATTTCTTTGGCGCAAAGCCACCTCTTGAAAGTGAGAACATCATGCGAGTTGAAATGTAAAGCTGGCTATTCATAGCCGAAAGCGCCGCAATTAGGACAACAAAGTTCATGACGGATGCCGCACCAGGAATATTCAAAATCTCCATTACTTTAACGAATGGACTTTTGTCTGCACCAGCCATTCCCCAAGGAACAATCATGAGCATCAGGATAAGCGTGACAATATAGAATAAAATTAGACGTATTACTGCTGATTTTAATGCTATTGGGACAGCTTTCCTTGGATCCTCAGCCTCCCCAGCACTTACTGCAATCATTTCAATACTTAAGTAACTAAATAATGAGATAAAAATCCCCATCCACATACCCCAGAAGCCATGTGGGAAAAAGCCTCCATCATTAAAATAGTTTTGTATACCAATGTTGGAAGAGCTATCTGCTCCAAAAATAACAACCGTAGCTAAAATAATAAAGCCGACAATCGCGACGATTTTAACAACCGAGAACCAATATTCTACAGCACCGAATAATTTTACTGTGGTAGCGTTTACATAAAGCAGTATAGCAGCAAACAATATAATCCACACAGCATTTGGTACACTTGGGAACCAGTAGCGCATATAAAGTGCAACCGCTGTGACCTCTGTACCAATTGAGCAAATTAATGCAAACCAATAAGAATATCGAATAGCAAAGCCGGACCATGAATTTACATATTTTTCAGCATAAGCACCGAATGAACCAGTTGTAGGATGTGCAACCGTCATTTCAGCAAGACAACCCATTAATAATAGTGCGATCAAAGCTCCTACAGCGTAACTAAGAATAACACTTGGACCAGCGAGACCAATTGCTAAACTACTGCCAAGAAATAACCCAGTTCCAATCGCACCTCCTATGGCAATCATCGTGATTTGCTTCGTTTTTAACCCCTTATTTAAACCTTTCTCACGCTCCATAATGTCTTCCATACTGTGATTGTTTTTAACCATTCTTTCAGCCCCTTTGTGTAGATAATACCTTTCATAGATCAACTTCTTTCTGTCATTGCTATAAATCTTGTGAATATAAGCATATACTAATTTAAAAATGACACAGTGTCAATATTATGCGTCATGATTTGCTGAATAATGTCGTATTTTTCTGTTTAGTGTATGTATATTGGTTTGAGGGTTTTAATAAAAATGAAAGATATATCAATTATATTAAGGTGTTTAAATGTATAACTATCCTTTTCATTGAAAAAAGACATTCGTATCAATAATTGATATATTATCAATTTTCGAAGGAAATATAACATTGATAGATGAACTACATATAAAAAAGCCTTTGAGGAAAGTAACCTACAAAGACCTCCTTTCTTTTTATACAGCCATTTCTTGAATGATGGTAAAGTGATGCCTTTCATGAATAGCCAACAACTGAATCTCTTGAATAAGATTAATAGTGGGCAATTGCTGTATGTAGCTCTTCTGAATCAAATGGAGGTGATAAAAGTGTTCACCAATGGAGCTTTTCCCTCATGTGTTACTCGCCATAGTTCTTCCTGTGATAATAAATGAGTAGCTTGTAGGTAAGGTTCGTTGCTCCTGTCATGTTTAAAAATATTTGGCTATATTGTTAGATTCCATTCACCTCATTCCTACTTTATGGAATTTGTTAACAATGTACATTAAATGCACTTCATTATGGTCGATAAAAATGAAAAGTATTTTGGGAGGGAAAAGAATGAATATTAGGCTTTTAACAGCAGCAGATGCCGAAGTTTATCGAGAATTGAGATTGGAAGGACTTCAAACGAATCCAGAGGCATTTGGCTCTAGCTTTGAGGAAGAAAAGGATATATCGCTTGAGTCGTTTGCAAGTAGAATCGAAGGGCAGGGAACATTTACAATTGGGGCATTTAACCAGGGGGATTTGCTTGGAGTAGCGACATTAGTGCAAGCAAATAAAGTGAAGCTCAAGCACAAAGCGAGCATTTTTGCTGTCTATGTTTCTCCCAAAAAACGGGGATTGGGCATAGGAAAGCAACTAATGGTAGAAGTGATCAATCAAGCAAAGACATTAGTAGATGTCGAGCAGATTAATTTAACAGTTGTTTCTTCCAATGAATCAGCAAAAGGTTTATACACATCGTTAGGCTTTCGCGTTTTTGGAACAGAGCGAAACGCCTTAAAAATAGGACAGCAATATTTTGATGAGGATTATATGGTACTGTTTTTCTGAAAAAGAAAAAGCCTTTGAAGTATGCACATTCAAAGGCTTCAATTTAATATGGTGAGTATCAAAGGAACAATGAAAATAATGCAAAATATAAAAGAATGGCTGTCGTAAAAAGAATAAGTAAAGAGCTAACAATGCCCACTTTCTTTATAAGTAACCATATACTTAGCAAGATAACAATGACCGATAATGGGAGTGCTAGCCAAAATCCAAGAATCCCCAAGTATTCAATCATAATGGGGAATGAATCGTGAAAGTAATTATAGGGAATATCTAGCATGAGAAAAATGGTCACTATAAGATCCATAAAATTCCCCCCATCTAACTATTTGTTCTTACATATATGGTATGCAAATGCACGCTTAAGTCACACGGCAGTACTCTAAAAAGGGTACTGCCTTCAAATAAAAAGATGCCTTTGAAGGAATTACTCCTTCAAAGGCATTTTCTATAAGTCCTTGTTTATGAAGCTACGCTCAATAAAAGCAAATAAATAAACAGAAAGATAAAAGTAACATGCCTAAGCTTATAACAAATAAGCCCATTCCTGACCAACTACCGATGATCAATGAAAGGAGAACAATATTCCGAAGACAACAAGTGTTAGCTTTATAGCTTTTCTTTTATTTTTTATAACAAACATGGTTATTCCAAATACTAACATATTAGCAAAAAAACCTATCCCAATTGGAATTAGAATATCCATCTCCGTATTCAAATCCTTTCAATTAATAAGTTTTAGCTAAATACCTAAGGTCTCAACTCCAACAGCTCTTACTGTTTATTATACTAAAAATGGTAACAGAAATTTCAATGATCTAAAAACAAGAAAAATACTCCCTTTAAAAGGTAAACACAGGTGTTTTTAAGGGGAGTATTTAAATTGCCTTTTTACGATGATGGGTGCCTTCACAATTTATTTCAATTGAATAAAACCATTCCCAACCTCATTAATGGAGAAGTGGTCCAATGAAAGAGCGTGAGTTAACAAGTAGTCATATACATACATTGGAATCAAATGGGGTTCACAATGTTTGATTATTTTTATGATAAGTGCAGCAGCACCGGCAACAAACGGAGCTGCCATAGAGGTTCCTGTCAATTCTACATAATCACTGTTTAAATGCGTAGATAATATATTTTCACCAGGCCCTACAAAATCTAAATTTACATTCGTATTAGAAAATTTTGAAGGCGTGTCTGTTTCAGATATAGAGCCGACTTGAATTACTTCCTTGTAAAAACCAGGGTATGATATTTCGATAGTTGCACTTTCTCCATCGCCTTCATTTCCCGCTGCTGCAACTAATACTATACCTTTTGAACGTGCATATTTTATGGCTTTATGCAATTCTTCATTTGGTTCTGGGCTGCCGAGTGACATATTAATAATGTTTACTTTTTCTCCATTAGGTCCAGTCCAATTAACTGCATACATAATCGCCTTAATCAAACTCTCAAAGCTTCCTCTTCCTTTGTGATTTATTACTTTTAATATAAGAAGTTTACTTTTTGGCGCAATACCTGTGATTCCCTTGCCATTATCAACAGCAGCTATAATTCCAGATACATGCGTGCCATGTCCAAGATAATCTTTAAATATTGAAGGATTACCTTCATCATCATCAGTGAAATTATAGCCATCCATAATATTATCCTTTAAACTTGGATGGTCTACTTGAACTCCGCTATCTATTACTGCAACAACAGATGATGAACCTTGATTCGTTTCCTCCCACAAATCCCTTGCTCGAATTTTATCTAAGTTATCTGGAACTACATTTAAAACTTTAAACAACTTGACCACTTTTACCCTCTCTAAAATGATTTCATATTTCATTTTTGTCATCTCCTTTTAAATAATAAAGTGTTAGAAGGAAGATGATAATAAATAAAAAGGAGAAATTCGCTCAATATAAAACAAAAATCCACCCCTGAAATGTTAGTAAAAGTCTAACATTTTCGGAGGTAGATTAAATTGAATATTTCTCATATAAAATTGAGTATTCTGTTTCTATTATTAAGCAATATTAAAGAATAAATCTTTTGCTTTTTGGACCGATTTTTCCACCTTTTACTAACCAATTCGAAAAACTTTGACTTTGTTTGAAATGCATAAGGTAGTCCAATAAACAACCAAAAAAGAGAAGCATACACCAATAAAAATATAAGTAATCCTATCCATATACCTTTTATCTGAAAACTAATAAAAATGCTAGAAAACATAATAAGTAAATGTATTATAATTATTCTCTTATAGGCTAACAAGAATCTACACTCCTATTTTAATTATAATATTATTGGTGAGGAAATATTAACTTTATAACTTGTTATTTCTATTTAGCAAAACCCTAATAATTTACAACCTGGTCCACATGTGATCTTATTTTCGCTAAGGCACACTAATCCAAAAACAGCTGCACAAATAAATGGACACGCTACAGTACCGATTGGAGCACAAGCTACCATACAAGCTGCTGTACCAGCTAAGGTACATCCTAAACCTTGGATAGTGTCACAAACAGTAGTACAGATAGTACAATTTGACCACATTAGATTAAGTTCATTATTTTGTGTAGAAGAACGTAATTCATTGACATCATATAATGGGTTTGTGTGCCATTCATAATCGAAATACTCTCCATTAATCTTAATAGTTACAATTGGGAATAAATCTACTCCAACAGATTGTGTAACTTCGATTTACACTTGAATGACCATGGAAATGCGAAACAGCTTTAAATTCTGCGTTTCAGACAGTAAAAGTAATTACTGTCTGAAGTTCTTCCATAACTAGGCTCATAAGCACCAAATACAAAAAAGCAAGAACCAACAATCCAATTTATATACTTTTCATCTATATAGCCTTAAAAATACTAAGGATTATTATAAGAAGATATAGTATAGCTATTCTTTGTAGGCTATCATAAAATTCCTCTCATTCCGACTTTTAAAGATAAATTTTGGTTCTTTTAAGGTTTATTAAATCCATAAAAAGCCATTAGATAAATCCCGATAAACACTACTAATATAAACGAATTAAGGACAACTAAAATCATACGAGTGGGTCCCTTTATCCCTAAAATAGCAAATATTAGTCCTGAAATTCCTAAAATAAATGGAATTGATATGCTTATTCCCAGAATGTATTGTGGAGCCA
>NZ_DAMDAY010000046.1:0-28528 GCF_032093475.1 Lysinibacillus sp.
ACCTTGGAATGGTCCACGTTTACGAATTGCACCAGCTTCTGCTAAGTACTTGTCTACTTCTGGTCCTAATGATGCACCTGTATATACATCAATTTTGAATTCTTCATTTTTTGCGCGCTCAACTAATGCCATTGGCACAACTTTTGCGTCCCCAGCACGAGTAAAACCACTCATACCAACTACATCACCGTTAGAAATAAGTGCTGCTGCTTCTTCTGCAGTAACAATTTTACTCTCAAGTTCTTTTAAACCTAGGCGTTTTTGAACATTTGCATCCATAAAAAATCCTCCCCTAAATAATTTTGATGGAAACCGATTACAAAACTAGAAAAAACCTTTATGAATTTTCTGTTTATTCAGTTGTAGTATGACTCCAACCATTTGAATAATACTATCACCAAATTGTCACAAAAACTTTAGAATTAGCATTAAATTGAGTAAAAAAAGGAAAATCGAGCATTAAGATGATTTTTCGACAGAGAAAACGTTTTATTGTAGAGCTGTATAAATTTAGAGGATATCAACATAAAAACGATGTAAAAAAGGGAAAAGGGGGAAAGAAAAGGAATTAAATTTTTTCGTAAAAAAGTACAGCGAACAATTTACAAATTGTTCGCTGTACATAGAAATTAGAAACCTAAAGAACGACGGAAGTAGCTTGCATAGCGTTGGCTTACAGGAATACGAGTACCGTCCTTCATAATTAATAAAAACGTTGAGTGTGAATCTGGTTGAATTTCATCGATGTAGTCAATATTAACGATATATGAGCGGTGACAACGAATAAATGAATCAGGTGCTAAAAATAGCTCTAAATCACTTAGGTTTAAACGGTGATAACCTTCACGAGTCATTGTTTTAACAAATGTTTTACGGAGTTGTGTTTCTAAATAAATAACTTGATCATGTTGAATTGGGTACCAGCAATCATCGATTTTGATTGTAATGTAGTTTGTTAAGAATGCTGATGGTTTTTGCGGGAAGATAGCAGTGATTGCTCCTTTTGTTTCGCCTTCCTCCATTAATGGAATACTCATTCCGTAGTAAGCGACACCGAATACATCGGGTTCGATGTAAGAGCTAATTTTTTGACCATAGCTTAGTGCTTTGTGTGCGGCTGAACCTTCTTTAATAGGGTCACCAGGTTTAATTTTTAAATCAACTTTTTTGCTTGGCTGGTAATATAAATATTCATTGGTATCAGAAATAGCAATGGAAGTATTCTCAGGGAAGAATTCCTTAATAATCTCCATTATTTCTTCTATTTGTTTTGGATCCACTATAAACACCTCGTCTAAACTTTTAAAAATAGTATTATCATCTATTTTACTACATATTCATATAAATTATATAGAGAAGATTTAGGAATAAAATAGAAAAATGTCGATTGACACATTAGAATGACGTCAGAAGTTTTGTATAATTTGTAAATTAATTTATTTAATGACTAATTTTTTTTGATAGGTATATGGTAAAATTTAATTGTTAGAGATAAGTTTACGAGGTTTCTACTATGCCTATGTGATTAATTAGCACTAGAGTAGCAATTAAAATGTGGTTGAAAGGAACTCGCAGAATATGGTAAAATTCACTGTATAGTCTATTTTTTTAAGATTTGGTGTTTTAGTTGGGTTATATTTGAGTTATTTTTTATAAAAAATTGTGAAATAGGACTCAATTCTTATATTGAATTAACAAATACTATTTTCTTATTTTTAATTTGTAAGGATTGGTGTCAAATTTTGTCATGCAATTCGTGTACTCTGAGGAAAGATGGGGAAGATTATGCAACTACATCAACATTCTATGTCAGAAACGATTTCAAAAAGATACTTCCAAGAAATCGATAATATTAATCAATATATCGGTGTCGAAGAATTTTTTAATATTGAGTCGAAATTAATTTTTGAAATTTACCATTTAGAATCTGCCAAAGCTAAAAAATCTTTGCATGAATTAATTGATATTCTTTCAATACGTTTTGGCAAGCAGGTCATAAAAATTGTTCGAAGTTATTTTTCCGTTTTGTCCTCCATTGTGGCCCGTAAATTGCTGGACAATCAAGTGCCTTCGAAAAAAGCTTTTGCTTTTAATATTGCTTGTAACGATATGATAGAAAATCAAATGAAAGATGCAGAGTTTTTACAATTTGCTGATGATTTAATTGATTTCTTTGTCTACTTTATTGCAGATCGCAAACAACCGACTTTCCGACATCAAACTGTCAACAAAGTGATCATGTATATAAATGACGAGCTTGAAAATGATTTAACAGTGGAAAGTATCGCTAACAATTTTCATATAAGTACGAGTCACTTATCACGTATTTTTAGAGAACACGTTGGCATTACATTAGTAGAGTATTTAAACGTGCGACGTGTAGAAGAATCACAATACTACTTACGACATACCAACAAGAGTATTACTTCTATCTCCGATCAATTCCATTTCTGTAATCAAAGTTATTTTACTCGTATTTTCAAAAAATATACTGGGGTAACGCCTAAGCATTTTAGAGATGAACTACATCATGAATTTTACCGTTTTGAAATGGCAGAGACTGAATTACTAAATGTTTAAAACATTGAGCATAGAACAAGAAAAGGTGCGAACGTATTAGCATAGCTAAAACTCGCATCTTTTTTATGAATTAATTTATGGAATGGTGACGAGAATTAGTAGCACTTGCTATTTGATAAAGATAGACCCTATAAGGTATACTTCACAGTAGTTGATAAATAATAGTAGGTGGAAAAATGAAAAATTGGAAGCTATTTTCAATGCTTGGACTGGCTGTTTTTGTTCTTAGTGGCTGTCAAGCTGTGCAAAACAAAGAAGGTTTTTTCTACAGTATCTTTGTAAAACCTATGGAGTTTTTACTGGAATTTTTCGGGAATGATATTTTTTCAGGAAGCTATGGTTTAGCAATCATTGCGATAACAGTTCTTATTCGTTTAATCTTAATGCCGATTATGTTGAAAAACTATCGTCAACAACAATTGATGAAAACGAAAATGGATGCGTTTAAACCTGAAATGGAAGCTGTTCAGAAAAAAATGAAAGAAGCTAAAACGAAAGAAGAGCAAACACAATATCAACAAGAAATGATGGCTCTGTATCAAAAGCATGGCATTAATCCGCTCAATATGGGTTGCTTACCGATGTTGATTCAAATGCCAATTATTATGGGTCTTTATTTCTCGATTTTGTATTCTACAGATGTAAAATCACATGAGTTTTTATGGTTTAGCTTAGGTTCACCTGATATTGTTATGACCATTATTGCAGGGATTGTTTATCTAGTTCAAGCTCGTGTATCATTATGGACTGTACCTGAACAACAAAAGGCTCAAATGAAAATGTTTATTTATATTTCACCAATTATGATTGTCTTTATCTCGATGTCTTCAATGGCGGCCCTACCACTATATTGGTCTGTCAGTGGTGCATTGTTGATTATTCAAACATATATTGGACGTAAATATTATTCGGAGCATCCCGAAAAAGCAAAATCATAAATTCATTGTTGTCGAGGCGCTTCTGTTGCCTCGATTTTTTTAGGAGGACAGCAAGATGAACAGAAAGTGGCTATCATCAATTTTTGTTGCAATTTTTAGTATTGCGGCACTAGTATTTATAATAATGGGGAAATTTAATTTTGCGGTATTGGCAATGACAATTATGTTTACCTTATCGAACGGGTTTAGAGCAAAGAGTTTTGAAGAGCAGGGCTATGTAAAAGAGTCGAAATGGATGAAGTATATGGCAATTTTTTTCGCCATAGCTTCTATAATAGTATTTGTCATTATTCTAACAGACTAAACTGTAAAGATTTGCGTGGGAAAATTGCACTTAAAAATGTGAACAGTGCTAAAATGAGATTATATCAAACAGGTAATATAATAAAATCGGTATTTCAGGATGAACCTTTTAAAAATCATCCGTTGGGATACCTGATAATTATTAAAGGGGCATAAATAGTGAAAAACAATCGTCTTCCGCTTATCCTTGGTGCTTGCATTTCTATCGCTTTAATTGTTGCTATTTTTGTAGTTTATAACTATAAAAATAATCAAGTTAATAATGCAGCGGATGAGCAACCAAAAACAACAGAAACAAATAATTCAGAGAAAGATTCTACTGCAACAGAGAAGCCAGTTAAAGAAAAACCAGAAACACCTGCAAAGACAGAGCAACAACCTGATGAAAATGGCTATCTACCAAATCAAACATTACCTACTGAACCAACTTATATAAAGGGCGTTCTGCTAGCGAATAAAATTTATCCGCTTCCTTCAACTTTTGCACCTGAGGAAAATCCAGAAGCACGACAAGCGCTAAATCAGATGTTAGCTGCTGCCAAGCAACAAGGGTTTGATTTAGTCGCATTTAGTGGTTACCGATCATTTGAATATCAAACAACGCTTTATGAAAACTATGTTAAACGTGATGGACAAGCAGCTGCAGATCGATATAGTGCCCGTCCAGGCTATTCGGAGCACCAAACAGGTTTAGCGTTCGATATAGGCGAGCGCGGAAAAGAAGATTTATGGCTGACAGAAGAATTTGGAGAAACACCGGCAGGACAATGGCTATTTGCTCATGCCCAAGACTATGGTTTTATTCTTCGATTCCCGCAAAACAAAGAAAACATCACAGGTTATATGTATGAGTCGTGGCATTATCGCTATGTGGGCAAAGATATTGCAAAAGAGATTGCAAAACAAAATATTACGTTAGAAGAATATTTGGGCGTTAAATAAAAAAAGGGAGAGGAGTGGTTCTATAAGAACTAGCTCTCTTCCTTTTTCTATTTTATAAAATAGGTGTTAATAAACGAGAAATGGATTCTTTAAATTTAATAAGTGCTGAGCGGTTTTTGTACATTTCCCATGTTAATTCCGTACAATCAAAAATATCCTTTTCAAACAGCTCTGCAAGTTGGTGCGATATATTGGCATCATAAATAAAGGCATTGACTTCAAAATTAAGACTGAAGCTTCGTACATCGATATTAGCTGTTCCGACAGAGGATGCCTCGTCATCAATAATGATGGCTTTTGCATGGATAAAGCCTTTTTCATAAATGTATACTTTCGCTCCAGCACGTAATAACTGTCCTACATAGGAATAAGTCGCCCAATAAACAAACATGTGGTCAGGTTTATTAGGAATCATAATACGTACATCAATGCCAGATAACGTAGCAATTTTAATGGCATCTAAAAAACTTACATCGGGAATAAAATAAGGTGTCTGAATGTATATATATTTTTGAGCCATGTTAATGAGTTTTAAATAACCGATCTTAATTTGTTCCCAGTCCGAATCTGGTCCGCTTGAAACAATTTGTAAGCCAACGTCTCCTTTTTTAGGAATCGCAGGGAAGTAACGATCAGAGTAACCCATTTTTTGTTGTGCACTTGCTTGGTTCCAATCAAGTAAAAAACGTGTTTGCAAAGGATGTACGGCACTTCCCTCAATGCGTAAGTGAGTGTCTCTCCAGTAACCAAACTTTTTCTGTAACCCTAGGTATTCATCACCGACATTAAAGCCTCCAATATAGCCAATTCGGCCATCAATGACAACTATTTTTCGGTGATTTCTAAAATTGAGGCGGGGATTAAGGAGTGGCAAAATAGAGGGGAAGAAAACTTCTACTTCACCACCAGCATTAAGCAATTCCTTAAAATTGCGCTTTTTCACATTACGTGACCCCATCTCATCGTAGAGAAGACGTACCTTGACACCTTGCTTTGCTTTTTTAGTTAGTGCATTGACGATACGAGTACCTAAGTTATCTAGGCGGAAGATATAATATTGAATGTGAATATGATCTTTTGCTGCTTCAATATCTTTAAGGAGTTGTTCAAATTTATCGGCACCATCGTCAAAAATATCTAGATGGTTGTCCTGGGTTAATACCGCATTATTTGTTCTGAGGTGCATGTAAATCATCTCTTGATAGTTTTCGGCATTTGCAATGCGAAATTCAAATGTTTCATCACGAATGGCTTCCATTTGGTAAGTAATAAGGTTGTCTATCCCAATATCCTTACGTCCTTCCCAACGGAATAAATGTTTTCTTCGTAACTGTCTTCCGAGTAATAGGTACAAAATAAATCCAGCTAATGGCAGGAAAAATAGTACGAGAATCCACGCCCAAGTAGAGGTAGCATCTTTACGTTCTAAAAAAATGATGGTCATAGCTAATAAAATATTAAAAAATAAAGTTAAAGGGACTAAATATTGTATATCTGTAAAAATGCTCATTCCTACACCTGCCTTTACTATTGTTAACAACATACTTTAGTATAGCCTACTTCAAAAGAGGAAAGAAGATACGAAATGGCTAGATCATATGGAAATGGCGTAGCTCGGAAACTGATCAAAGATACTCCAACACCTTAATCAAGTCCTAATCCAAAACCAATCTCCAATGATAACACATTTCAGCTTGAAGTAGCTTGATATCTCCATTTAAAAAATAAGAGCATGGCTAGCTATTTTCTTCATCCTATCAGAACAGGAGAGGGGAGAAAGCATTGTGCATGATAATCTTGTTTAAACATAAGCACTTGCATAGAATTGTAATCATGACTTAGCAATACGAAATGTGCTGTAGAAGTCAAAACTATTCATAACGCAATGATTTTTTTGATGCCTTATATATATAAATAAGACTTATCGACAAAATAGCAATCACTGCCGAAGTATAATAACCAAGACTAGCTTGTACTGTAAATAGCCAAGTGAAAAAGAGTGGGCCGAGAATACGACCTAAGTTATCCATTGAATAGGAGAGCCCTGCGGCAGTACCATATTGTCCTCCAGATTCTTTAGAGGAGAGCGATACCACACATGTTCTAGCAAGTGCATTACCAGCTGTAAAGACACAAAGGGCTAGGCCAGCCATAAAAAGGTTAGTAGTTAGTGTGAATAAAAGCATTCCTATAGCTGTTACAATTTGTGCGCCGATTAACCAGGTTGTCTCGCTACCGTTTTTTATACGCCGAACGACGCCACCTTGAATTGCAGCATCAACAAAGCCACTAAACATAAATAAATACCCAATTTGCAAAGGTGTAATGTGAATTTTTTCGATTTGGAATAATTGGAATGTAGCCTCAACACCAGCTAGCATAAAGGTTACTAAAAATGAAAACAGAAAGAGGTAACGCACTCGGTATTGTAGCATTTTACCAGCGCCTTTTGGCACAATAGCACGTTTATTCGAATCTTTTCGTTTTTCTGGTTCTTTTAAGACGAAACTTGCATAAATAAATAATAGTGCAATTAATATTGCGGAAGCAATAAACGGTAATTGCAAGCTATAATGTCCTAGCATACCACCGATTGCTGGACCGAAAATAAAACCAAGACCAATGGACATGCCCATAAAGCCCATATATTTATTACGATCCTCTTCACTGGACATATCTGCGATAAATCCTGTTACTGCTGTATATAATGCTCCTGAAAATAAACCACCAATAATACGAGAGACATACAAAATAGTCAGGTTATCAATAAATAATGAAAAAATAACAAAGCTAAGGCTAAATCCAACAAGACCTGTTAAAATTAAATGTTTACGCCCTACCTTATCGGATAGCATGCCCCAAAATGGTGCTGTGAAAAAACTTGCAAGTGAGTAGACAGTTAATAATCCACCAACGTGGAGATCATGCCAATTTTGCTGTACAATCACCTCTGGTAAGACAGGAATAATAATGCCAAATCCAAGATAGACGAGGAATTGAACAGACATCAATAATAAAATTGCCTTCTTCATACAGTTCCCTGCTTTCATACGATATTTCAATATGTATATTCTAACCTTCTTAATCTTGCGATTACAAGAATGTGGAGGGATATCTTTGGATAATGAGTAATGAATCGGTAGGAAAGAGGTGCCGCTTAAAACAAAAGAGCAAGTCAGTGAATAAAATAAAGCCACTTCGGGCAGTTTAAATATGTTTGGTAGTAAAGAGTGATGGGTATAAAAAATTTACAATGTGACAAAATTGAAAAAAATTTTATGTAAGTTAAGTGCTATGATAAATTTGTCAGACATCTACTCTTAGAAAAATGAAACTTTTTTGTAAATAAAACGTTATATAAAATCGAGGAAAGATTGAGGTGGAATGTATGACGAAAGAAGTAGATTTGAAAAAGATTGTTTCGAATTTATCTAAGTTGGGTGTAACAGCCACTGTAACAAAGTCTCGACTAGAACTTTTAAAAGTGCTCACACCACCAACGCAGACACCGCAAGTTCAAGCTTAACTCGTTTACAATAGAAAAAGGGAAGTCTCCATGTAAGAGACTTCCCTTTTTCTATATGTTTATTCATCTTCATCATGTGTTGTAAACATGTATGTGCGATAGTGGAACCGCATACTAAAGACAAGACCAATAGCTAAAGCATTTCCCATTAAAGAACTTCCTCCGTAGCTAATAAACGGAAGCGGAATACCTGTAATAGGTAATAATTGGATTGTCATTCCTATATTTTCGAAAACGTGGAAGGTAATCATAGCAATAATACCAGCACAAACATATGTTGAAAATGGATCTTTTAATAAGAGTGTTGTTTTTGTTAAGTGATAAATTAATAAGAAGAAAATACAAATAACAATACTAGCTCCAATAAAACCCCATTCCTCACCAATTACTGTGAAAATAAAATTGGTATGGTTTTCTGCTACATATACTTCTCGATTTCGAAAACCTTTACCAAAAATTTCACCTGACCCAATGGCATTTAACGATGTAATTAAATGATAGCCATCACTAGATGAATAGGAATAGGGATCTAGCCAGGAGTAAATTCGAGCAAACTGGTAAGCTTTAAAGCCAAATGTTTTCTCAAGGAAATCCTGCATGTAAAGTGCCATCCACAATAGTGAACCACCTGCTAGCACGCCACCTAAAAATGTAGGAAGAATGATTTTCCAAGAGATACCCGCTACAATGATGAGAGCTGCAGTAATCGCTAAGAATACAAGAGCTGAACCAAGGTCAGGCTGTTTTAAAATAATCCCTAAAGGTACGATTAATGTGATACCGATTTTACCAAGTAGTAAAAAATCAGTTTTTAAAGATCTTAATGAATAAACTTCATGATGCTTACTTATCAATCGTGCTAGTGCTAAAATGTAAAAGGTTTTCATAAACTCAGAAGGCTGAATATTTCCAATCGGTGTGTGATACCAGCTTTTAGCACCATTAACGGGTGCACCGATTTGGCCTTCTCCTTCAGGCATAAAAATAAGCAGTACCAATAAGGCAATCCCTGCTCCATACATATACCATGACATTTTTTTGTATTGATCTGGTTCAAAAAACATCACAATGCCAATAATTACGGCACCAATTATATACCATTGCATTTGTTTTGGTACGTAGTTAATGCCATACTGACCTGATGTTTGTGCAGATGCAATAGCTAACAAACTAATGACTAGAAAAGTGAAAAGAATAAAAGCAAGGGTCCAGTCAAAACGATTTGCGAAATTTCGTTTATTTTCCATAAAAGCCACCTAAATTAAAATAGTATCTCAGTATGAGTAAATGTGATGCGTTTCTTCCTATTTCGTTTATAATTGTTCAAAGAAGAGAGCAATTTATAGGAGTTAGGTATTGGTGAAAAAATAACCTTCATCTACTGATAAGCTTGCAATTTGCTTTGAATATTGTCAATGGAATTTTAAGCAAATACTTGTACTCAATGAGTAGTCTTAAATTTGTATGCAAATGCATGTTTAACATTCCTATTATAACGCAAAAAACACTTTTATGCCTGCGTATATAGTTGTGACGACAATTAACATAAAATGTTTCAAAAAAATGATGTTTAGTCTTATAATGTATTGAAGAATGGGGTGATGGTTGTGGCTAAAAAATTAAAGTCAGCTGATGATTTTATGTATCATATTTATGTTCACATGAACGATGTCGATAAATTTGTCATTTTTAGCGGGTTAAAATTCTCGCAATTTGTGGCTGCGCTTGAACCACTGCATCACTTACTGTTATTAAAACATTCCTATGAAGACGGTTCTTTTAATATGCATACACAGTTTGAGTATGTACTGGAAGAAGAGGTTCCTCGTTTTGTGAAAAAATCAGCAGAATCGAAGGAATTGTGTTGGGTTGATTTTATGGACGAAAAGAGGCTAGATCATCTAACACCGATGGAACAAGGAGAACTGCTCTACATAAGTCATAAAAAAGAACCGATTACGTCTGCATTTTTTAACAAATTACAAAATAGATTCGTTTATTATTCTTCAGATTTAGAAAAAATGACTAAAATCTATTTCCGGCACTTAAGTGATTCGGATTTACTAGTTGCAAATGTTTTTAATAGTTTAATTCGTGAAAAGGAGCGGAGTACTGGTTTTTGGCGTCGAAAGGTCAAATCGAGTATTCCATCCATATCGCCCGACTTTTTACGTTCTTATCGATCCTTTGCTAAAGATGGAGCGTTATTATCTTTGTATAGGATTGAAAAACCAAAAGCAGCTTACGGGATAGAAGTTCGTAACCTATCAGAATATTCCTTTCCCGATGAAGTTTGGGATGACTTAAATACCATATTGAAAACGGAGCATGATGAATTGATTTATATTATTTAATCTTCATAATAAAGGCAGATGTTTTTATATCTGAATCAAATGAAGATAAACTGTTGGCAGATGTGATAGATTTTGAAGTGTGGATCTAGACAGGACAAAATCCAGACGCAATGAGGCCAAGGTATAAACGTTGAAAAGTACACTCAAATCTCACCGTCAAAATTACGGTGAGATTTTTATGTCATTTGTCAATACGTTTCATGATAAACTAATAGTACTCAAGAAGTATGTGGAGGGCACAAAAATGAAAAAAAGAATCGGTTTATTATACGGCGGAAAGTCAGCGGAGCATGAGGTGTCCTTATCGACAGCTCGTGCAGTTACAGGAGCTTTGAATTTCGAGGAGTATGAAGTATATCCGATTTTCATTACATCTGATGGGGAATGGCGACGTGGTGAACGTTTAGAAAAACCTGTTAGTACAATTGAAGAATTACAATTTGGTGATGATACCACAATTTTAGAGAATAATATTACTGATTTTTTAATTGATAAGCATGGCAAGATGGTGCAGTTTGATGTTATTTTCCCATTACTACACGGTACAAATGGTGAAGATGGAACGGTGCAAGGTTTACTTGAGGTTCTAAATCTACCGTATGTAGGGAATGGTGTTTTAGCATCTTCTGCTGGTATGGATAAAGTGGTAATGAAGCAATTATTTGAAATTGCTGGGTTACCGCAGGTGCCCTATACGTATTTTATTCGTAGCGAATGGAAGAATGAGCAACAGGTAATTATTGAACGCTGTGAAGAAAAATTAAATTGGCCGATGTTTGTAAAGCCAGCAAACTTAGGATCAAGTGTTGGAATTAGCAAAGCAATAAACCGTGAAGAATTAGTAAAAGCAATTGACGTTGCCTTACAATATGATCGTAAAATTGTAGTTGAGCAAGGAATCACTGCTCGAGAGGTTGAATTAGCCGTGTTAGGAAATGATTATCCTGAAGTTTCTGTTCCAGGTGAGATTAAACCAGTTACTGAATTTTATGATTATGATTCGAAATATAAGGACGGCTCCACAGCATTAATTATTCCTGCTGAGCTTCCGATGGAAACAGTATCTAGCTTAAAGGAACTGGCGAAACGTGCATTTAAAGCAATAGATGGTAGTGGATTAGTTCGTGCTGACTTTTTTGTAACAGCAGATAATAGCATTTTTATCAATGAAGTAAATACAATGCCAGGTTTTACACCTGTCAGTATGTATCCTTTATTATGGCAACATACAAATGTGAGTTATCCAGAGCTGATTGATCGTCTAATTACCTTAGCGATTGAACGTTTTGAAGAAAAACAACAGCTTCACTATAAAAAAGACTGAGTGGGATTATTGTGAAAAAAACATTAAAACAATTAGCTGCATGGTTAAATGAGGATGTGTCAGTTTTTGGTGACACAGTTGTATCAGGTATATCCATTGATACAAGAACAATTCAACAGGGCGATTTATTTGTACCATTCCGTGGAGAGCATTCAAATGGGCATCAGTTTGTGAATCAAGCATTTGAGAAAGGTGCTGGAGCTTCTCTATGGCAAAAAGACGAGCCAAATCCACCAGAAGGGGTCCCTTTATTATTTGTGGATGACCCAGAGTTAGCTTTGCAGGAAATGGCACGTGCGTATCGTAACGAACATAAAGCAACATTTATAGGCATAACAGGGTCAAATGGTAAAACATCAACAAAGGATATTTTAGCAGGGACACTTGCTCCATTTTTTAAAGTACAAAAGACTATTGGGAACTTTAATAATCAATTAGGTTTACCAATTACAGTTTTACAGCTCGATGAAGATACTGATGTAGCTGTCCTTGAAATGGGTATGAGTGGTTTTGGGGAAATTGAATTTTTATCTAAGCTTGCTCGTCCTCATATGACAGTTATAACAAATATCGGTGAAGCCCATATGCAAGATTTAGGATCACGAGCAGGTATTGCGAAAGCGAAGTTTGAAATTATTCAAGGAATGCAGCCAGATGGCCTTTTATTCTATGATGGAGACGAACCACTGTTACAGGAGTTAGTAGCTAAGGAGTCACACTTACAGTCAGTGCCATTTGGATTAGACCCAAGTAATCTTTTATATGCTGAGAATATTCATGCCAATGCAGATGGAAGTAACTTCACAACGCACGGTATAATTGAGGGTGATTTCTTTATTTCAGTTCTTGGCAAGCATCAAGTGAAAAATACACTAGTGGCGATGCTAATTTCTCATAAGCTTGGTTTAAGCAATGAACAAATTCGTACATCCTTAGAGCATGTAGTGTTAACAGACATGAGAATGCAACAAGTACAGGGATCGAATGGTGCTCTCTTTATAAACGATGCCTATAATGCAGCTCCAACCTCGGTGAAAGCCGCTATTCAATTTATGGCTACTTCAACTATTCGTCCTGAAAAATGGCTTGTATTAGGAGACATGTTAGAGCTAGGGCCAAATGAACAAAGTTTTCATGAAGAACTAGCGGAGCATATAAATGAGCAGGAAATAGATTATATCTGTTTATTTGGTCCTCGTATGGCACATCTTTATAAAGTATTAAAAGAGCGCTTTGATGCACAACGGTTACTGTATGTAGAAGATGATTATTCGGCTATTATTGAAAAGCTAAAGCAAGCAAATGAATCCTCTATCGTTTTACTGAAAGGCTCACGTGGTATGAAATTGGAGACAGTTTTAAAAGCATTTGCATTATAGTATTAATGAATCGGTGGGATCAAACCCACCGATTTATTCATATAGTTTATCTTTGTTAAACGAGGTGAGGATGTTGTCAGTAGGTGTACTAAGTATACATGGTTTTTCAGGTGGTCCTTATGAGGTGGAGCCATTCACAGCATACTTACGGGCACATACAGATTGGTTAGTTGAAGAGCCTACATTATCAGGCCATGGAGAAGAATTACATATGAGTGGGTTTACTGCAAGGCATTGGTTAATGGATGCTGAACTCGCCTTCCGGTCATTAGCAAAAAAAGTTGATGAGGTCATAATTGTTGGTTTTTCGATGGGAGGGATTATCGCGTTATATTTGGCCAAGCGCTATAGAGTAAAAAAGCTCGTATTGCTGAGTGCCGCTGCTAAATATGTAAGCCCTAAACAATTGGTAAAGGATTTCAAAATGTTAGCTTCTGAAGCCTATCATCATAATTTAACGAATAATGAACTTTTTTTACGCTATCAACATAAGTTTAACAATGTACCATTAGCGTCAACAATAGAATTTATGAAATTGGTTAAAATGGTGGAACCTTATTATCAGCATATTCAAATTCCAGTTTATATCGTGCAAGGGAAAATGGATGGAATAGTACCCTACCAGACGGCACAATTTCTCTTTGATGAATTATCCTCTAAAGAAAAAAACTTGTATTTTTCTGATAAAGGTAAGCATCATATATGTTTTGAAGAAGATTGTTCTGAATGGTTTCCTCAAGTTTTAATGTTTTTAAAGGGTGAGTAAAGTAGTCAGATTATTACGACTCATGCGTTATCGTTGCATACGATTTAAAGCCATGTTAGACTAGTGTAAGCAATGGATACATTTTGTGCGAAGACTCTTCATATTTGGTTGAAGAGTACTTTTTTTTGAAACATAACGGTTTTATTCTAAAGTGAATAATTACGACAGAATCGAACCGCTCGGTAAAGACCGGGCTTTCCTTTTCATATAAGAGAGCTCTATATGAACTATCATGTAGAGAAAATTTTTAAGTAACGGAAACGTTCCACTACACAGGCTCGAATTTGCCGACAACTTCATCTGAAAATGTAACCATTTGTCAACTTAAAAGGAAAAAAAGGAGATTGAGAAGTTTGACAAATTTTTCAGAATTAAATATTAGCGAATCTACATTACGCTCAGTAAAGCGTATGGGATTTGAAGAAGCAACACCAATCCAAGAAGGTACTATTCGTTTTGCGATTGAAGGCCGTGACGTATTAGGTCAAGCACAAACTGGTACTGGTAAAACTGCCGCTTTCGGGATTCCACTAATTGAAAAAATCGATCCAAAAAACCCTAATATTCAAGCGTTAGTCATCGCACCAACTCGTGAGTTAGCTATTCAAGTTTCTGAAGAGCTATATAAAATTGGTTATGACAAACGCGTAAAATTATTATCAGTTTACGGAGGTCAAGAAATTGGCCGTCAAATTCGTGCACTGAAAAATAGACCTCAAATCATTGTTGGTACGCCAGGACGTATTATTGATCATATTAATCGTCGTACGTTAAAATTAGAAGATGTTCAAACATTAGTATTAGATGAAGCAGATGAAATGTTAAACATGGGCTTTATCGATGATATTAATTCGATCTTAGAAAACGTGCCTGCTGAGCGTCAAACATTATTGTTCTCAGCAACAATGCCACCAGCAATCCGTAAAATTGCAGAAACATTTATGCGCGATCCAGAAATTGTGAAAATTAAAGCGAAAGAATTGACTGTAGACAATATTGATCAATATTTTGTTAAGTCAGCTGAACGTGAAAAGTTCGATATTTTATCTCGTCTTTTAAATGTTCACCAGCCAGAGCTTGCGATTATTTTTGGTCGTACAAAACGTCGTGTAGATGAGCTTGCACAGGCCCTATCAATTCGTGGATATTTAGCTGAAGGTATTCATGGTGATTTAAGTCAAGCGAAGCGTATCTCTGTATTACGTCAATTTAAAGAAAATAAAATTGATATTCTTGTTGCGACAGATGTAGCAGCTCGTGGACTTGATATTTCTGGTGTAACACATGTTTACAACTTTGATATCCCTCAAGATCCAGAATCTTATGTTCACCGAATCGGACGTACTGGCCGTGCGGGTAAATCAGGTCTTGCTGTAACATTTGTTACTCCACGTGAAATGGGTTACTTACGTATTGTAGAAGAAACAACGAAAAAACGTATGACACCACTTCGTCCACCAACATCTGATGAAGCATTAGAAGGTCAACAACGTTTAGCTGTAGAAACACTTGAAGGTCTTATTGCTAATAATAATTTAGGTGATTACCGCACATTTGCAGCGGAATTACTTGAAAATCATGAAGCAATTGATGTTGTGGCAGCTGCTCTTCGCTCGTTAACGAAAGAGCCAGATGATACACCGGTAACAATCACAGAAGAACGTCCATTACCAATGCGACGTGAACGTTCTAGCAATAATCGTGGTGGTGGTGACCGTGGCCGCAGTAACCGTAGCTATGGCGGACGTCGTGACAATGCTCGCAGTGGAGATCGCCGCAACAGCCGTCGCGAAGGTGGTCGCCGTGAAGGCGGACGTCGTGAAGGTGGACAAGGTCGTTCTCGTTCTCCACGCCGTCACGAAGACTAATCTTAATCAAATATACGTAATCTTTATGTTAAACCTTACAGTCTTATTGGCTGTAAGGTTTTTTTCGGCTATAGTTGAAACAAAAAGGTAACTAAATCCGTATACCTAATGAAGAAAGCGAGGGGAACGACTATGAGATCACAACCGATTCATCAAATATCCAGAAAAGGGCTAACTGTGTGGCGTTTATATGGAGTCATACAAACATTGGTGCTATTCATTATAGCGGGGCTAGTAAGCTACGGTACTTATTATTTTGATTGGCCATCATTTATTTATTTCGTTGCTGGTGCAGTAGTAATACTAAGCGCCATATTATCCATATTTTTATTCCCAAAAATAAGATGGGAACGATGGCGTTATGAGGTCCGAGAACATGAAATTGAAGTACAACATGGTTTATTTGTAGTGAAACGGACTTTAATCCCAATGGTTCGGGTTCAACATGTTGATACGACACAAGGGCCGATTTTAAAAAAATACGACTTAGGTAATATTTCTATCTCAACAGCAGCAACTGTACATACGATTCCAGCACTTGTAATGGGTGAAGCAGATTTACTTCGTGCTCGTATCTCTGATTTAGCAAGGGTGGCTGAAGATGATGTCTAAGGAGATTAATCGTTTACATCCAATATCTGCTGTGATTACGAGCGTCAAAGCATTAAAAAGTATGATATTACCAATTGTGATTATTATCGTAAGTAACGGCTTTAATTTTTCTTTAAACTTCCGTAGTGACCATTTTTTTGATACGATTTTACTTTTCGGAGTGTGGGGAGTCGCGGCCCTTCTTGCGCTCATTGGGGGAATTATAAAATGGCGGACATTTGTTTACTGGTTTGAAGACGGGGAGTTACGTGTAACATATGGGTTATTTGTTAAAAAGAAGCGTTATATTCCATTTGAACGCATTCAAAGCTTAAATTACAACGAGGGTATTTTTCATCGTCTTTTTGGTTTAGTGAAAGTTCAAGTAGAAACGGCTGGTAGTAAGGGAGGTAAACCTGAGGTCGAGCTAACAGCCATTCGCAAAGCCGCAGCAGATGTTATTGAATTAGAAATGCGTCGCGCTAAAAATGAAACAGTTCTACAACGGGATGATCAAGAGCAAGTACAGATCATGGAGGAAGCTAGATCAACTCCAACGATTTACCATATGTCCATGCGTGATTTACTCGTATTAGCAACAACATCTGGTGGAATTGGCGTGGTACTGTCAGGTCTTGCAGCTGTTGCCTCACAGTTTTCCGATATTATACCGTATGAAACAGTTTTTCATGAGTTAGCTGACTTTGTGAAAGTCGGTGCATTTTTAATAGCGTTAACGGTAATGTTGGTTTTAATTGTAGCTTGGGTTGTATCGGTGGTCATAACATTGATTAACTATTATGATTACACGGTTCGTATTGAAGATAATAAACTGATTATCACAAAAGGTCTTTTAGAGAAAAAGCGTATAACGCTGCCATTGAATCGAATTCAAGCCATTCGTATTGTTGAAAATCCATTACGTCAATTAACAGGATTTGCTACGGTGGTTGTAGAAAGTGCTGGAGGTAACGGTGAAGATGGAAATGATAGAAAAATTACGTTGTTTCCACTTATTAAGAAGCATGATTGTTTGCAAACATTAGATCAGCTTTTCCCAGATATGGATTGGAATCCAACATTTATTCGATCACCAAAAAATGCGAGACCATTCTTTTATCGTATTGATTTTATTTGGTTAGTCCCTGTTATAGGTGCATGTAGTTATTTCTTTTATCCATATGGACTATTGTCGTTGCTATTAATCCCATTAACGATACTACTTGGTATATGGCAACATAAAACAGCGGGTTTCCAAATTAATGGAAAACAACTAGCTATGCAGTATCGAGTATTTAGTCGAATTACATTGATCATGGAGAAAAAACGAATACAGTCTATTGAAAGTACACAATCGTTCTTTCAAAAACGAAAGAATGTTATGTCTATTAAAGCAACAGTAATGTCAGGGGCAACAGGTACAAAAGGAAGTGTATCAAGCCTTGAGCAACAAGATGCGGAAAAGATCTTAACGTGGTATGAACATTAATTAACAAAAAGCCAATTCTTACAATTTTATGGTAGGATTGGCTTTTTTAGATACAAAAAACTATTTCTGCGTTTATAATAAAATAAATAAAACAAAAGGGGTGGGACTTTGTTTAAATATGTTATTAATGAAAGTGCTTATCTGAAGCTATTGGATTTAAGTGATGTAGATGAATTATTTGCCTTAACTGACCGTTCAAGGGATACATTACGTGAATGGTTACCTTTTGTAGATGATGTCAAAACAGTAACAGATACCGAGCGATTTGTAAAAAGGGCTATGCAACAATATGCTGATCACAATGGTATACAGGCGGGGATATACTATGATGGAAAGCTAGCGGGTGTGATAGGGTATCATCAAATCAACTGGCAGCATAAATGGACAAGCATTGGCTACTGGTTAGGGAATGAATTTGTGGGTAAGGGACTTGTAACGAATTCCATGAAAGCATTGATTGATTATGCTTTTTACTATTTAAAGTTAAATCGTATTGAGGTACGTGTAGCTGTAGGAAATATTCGTAGTCGTACAATTCCAAAGGTGCTAGGCTTCCATGAGGAAGGGCGCCTAAGGGATGCGGAATGGCTTTATGATCATCATGTGGATCAAGTAGTTTATGGTATAACAGCAGCGGAATGGAAAAAAATAAAGATGGCAAATGAAGCTACAGTAGTTTTGTAGCTGAAGTTATGTAACAAAAAAGGAGCTGCCTGTTATGAGCTGCTCCTTTTTAGATGTTATGGTCTACCCGCCATTTTCTGTTTACGCCAGCTTAAGATTCTTTTCGGATGTAAATAGACAAGTCCTAGAATGAACCCTGTTACTAAACCGCCTAAATGTGCATAGACATTCACATTTGGTTGAAGAAAAGTCATAATGACACTGATGACGATGATTGGTAAAATGAGCTTACGAAGCATTGGCATTGTACGACGCGTATAGTAAACCAATGCCCCAAAAGCACCAAAAATACCAAAAATAGCCCCACTTGCACCAAGACTCGTATAACTACTATCATAGAATACATAGGTTGCCATGTTGCCTACAATGCCTGAAACTAAATAAATTGTAATGAAGCGTGCTTTGCCTGCGATTTTTTCTAGCTCTGGTCCAAAGAGATATAATGAAAACATATTAAAAAACGTATGCATAAATCCTGCATGTAAAAACATTGCAGAAAATACACGCCACCATTCACCACTTTGAATCAGGAAATTTGCTTGGATTCCGAAATTCCACAAAAGTGTTCCTATGCCGGGTAAAAGAGACAATACATAGAGAATTAGATTAATTGCTATTAACGTTGAAACAATAGGGTAATACTTTGTGTATTGCTTAAAATTTTCTGTTCTACTAAACATGGCTCCACCTCAACTTACATTTATTATACATGCCTTGTTGGAAATTGGTAAAGGAGAAGGTCATATGATTAAGGGAATTGGTCTCGACATTGTAGAAATAGACCGTATTGCAAAAGCGATGAAACGTACAAATAAATTTAAAGACCGTATTCTAACCGATAAGGAAAAAAGTTTATTTGAAGCCTATTCAGAAACTCGTAAAATAGAATTTTTGGCAGGACGATTTGCTGCTAAAGAAGCATTTTCGAAAGCGATGGGAACTGGCCTTGGGGAACAATGTAAGCTCCATGATATGGAGATATTAAAGGGGGAGGCAGGGAATCCGATTTTATATTTTAAAGGGGAGCTTGTCAATGGATTTGTTAGTATTACACATTCCAAGCAATATGCAGCCGCTCAAGTAATCTTATTAGAATAATGTTTAACTTGTCTAAAAGGTTGGCTTAGAAATTTAAATATATTGCTCTTTCTTCAAATGACATAACTGACAAATACGGTTCATATATTGTCGTAGTGGATTTGAAAGAAGAAAGGGTGAAAGCGTGGGCAACCGTATAGTTAAATGGCTCGTCTTACTTTGTACGATATTACTTCTGTCGGCATGTGGTGCAGCCTCACAGGAAAAAGTGTTGAAGAAAGTGAATGGTAAATGGGCAGAGACTAATGGCTATGAGTTAAATGCAACGATGGAGATTAAATCTGGAGGAGAGCCAAGAAATTATGATGTTACAGTATGGCATACAAAACCAGATTTCTATCGAGTAGAGGTAATGGAAAGTGGGAAAGATGTTTCACAAATGATTGTGCGTAATGCTGATGGCGTTTTTGTTGTAACACCGACATTAAACAAAATGTATAAGTTCCAAAGCGATTGGCCGAAGAAAAATAGTCAAGCCTATTTAATTGGAGCTCTAGCAGAAGATTTAGCGGAAGATAAAAATCTTGTCATGAAAGAGGAAGAAAAAGCATATATATTTGAAGCGGCTACTAGAAACAGCTATAAGAATAGTATGCCTCATCAAGTGATTACAGTAGATAAGAAAACGCTATTGCCAACTTCTGTTGTCATTATGAATGATGTAAAAGAAGAACAAATTCGCATTAACTTTAAGAAAATTAAGCTAGGTGTACAACATGCTGCAAAAGAGTATGCAGTTGAGCAATTTACAGATAAAGATAACACGAAAGGTGAACAAGCTACACCTACTGACAAAGAGGGGCAAGAAGAACAAGACGACAAAGAAGCTGTTGGTGCAGAGGTTGAATATCAAGAATTCCAAACACATTATCCTGTCTTAAGTTGGGCACAGTTGGCTAATGAGAAAGTTGTGCAGGAAGGTGGAATGGAAAGAGTTATCTTAACATTCGATGGTGAAAAGGCATTTACAGTTATGCAACAACCAGTTACGAAGGAAAGCGCAATGTTGCCAGTTGCATCACCTGGTGATCCTGTTGACCTAGGCTTTACAATTGGTGCTATTACAGATACATCGATTAGTTGGGAAAAAGATGGTGTTGAATTCTTTGTAGCTTCAAGCAAATTAACACGAGAAGAAATGATTGAAGTTGCTACATCCATGACGATAAGTAGTATGAAGTAGTAACTTTCTAGCTACAGCTTTCAAAAATGAAGGCTGTAGCTTATTGCCAATATGAAAGTAGTTTTCACCGTTTAGAAATTGTTAAGTCACATTGTTTAAAGTGAAAATAATAAAATAATTTCTCTTACTATTGGACAAGCTAAAAATGAAATGTATGTAATACATAATGTTTTAATTAAAAATAAAGAGGGTATTCTTATGAAGACACAGCAATATTTTCGACCAACCAAAGCAATGATAAATTTGAAAGCAATCCAACAAAACGTTAAAAATTTAAAAGAGTTTTTACAACCTAATGTTCAAATAATTGCTGTAGTAAAGGCAAATGCATACGGTCACGGAGATGTAGCTGTTGCAAGGGCAGCTCTTGAGGCTGGTGCCACAATTCTTGCGGTTGCTACGCCCGATGAGGCATTACATATTCGAGCACATTTTGAAGAACCAGACATACTAGTATTAGGAGCATCTCCAGTTTCATTTGCGCCATATGCTGCACAGCAGCGTATAATTCTTACAGTCTTTGCAGAAGATTGGATTCAGCAAGCTGCTCCTCTGTTAGCAAACGAATCACTTCCTTTACGACTACATATAAAAGTAGATAGCGGGATGGGGAGAATAGGCATTCGCTCAGAGCAAGAATTATTAGCCCTATATCAAACAATACAGTCTATAGATAACGTGGAAATTGATGGAATTTTTACACATTTTGCAACAGCAGATGAAGAAGAAACAACTTACTTTAATCAGCAAGTACAGTTATTTGAGAGATGTTTATCCGAAATGCCTTTTAAGCCTAGACTTGTTCATGCAGCCAATACAGCAGCCTCCTTTATAAAGGATTCACACTTACAATATGACGCTGTTAGATATGGAATTTCTATGTATGGATTAGCACCTTCATCTTACGTGGAAAGCAATTTACCATTTCCATTACATCCTGCATTTGCGCTTGAAAGTGAACTTGTTCATGTGAAGCAAATCAAATCAGGTGATTCGGTTGGATATGGAGCTACATATGTTGCTCCAACAGATATGTGGATAGGAACGATTCCGATTGGCTACGCGGATGGTGTTATTCGCAAGTTGGGCGGACAAGAGGTATTAATTGATGGCCAAAGAATGCCGATTATCGGACGAATTTGTATGGACCAATGTATGGTTGCACTACCAAAAGCATATGCTATAGGTGAGAAGGTAACACTCATTGGCCAACAAGGGCAGAGTGTAATTTCTGTTGATGAATGGGCAACTAAACTTGATACAATTAATTATGAAGTACCATGCATTATAACTGCAAGAGTTCCTAGAATATACTTTTAATTAATCTTCATAAGAAATAGTCTCTTATAGATAGTAATCATTCTCTTGAATAGTTTCAATGTAGTGTAAAGAGTAACGTTCCGACATAAAAAGTTGAATTTAGCAAGCAAACAAACTGGAGAACTTTGTTTCATTTCAAACTTTAAGTGACTCATATTTGGAAACGTATTGCAATGATAATTATTCAGCATATACCTTCGACAACCAACATATTTTTACAATTTGTACTTCAAATTGTCAGATATTTTGTCATTTCATGTCTTTTCAACAATATCTTTCAATGATAGAATGGGAAGTAATGAAAAGTGTATGGTTCCGTTGGAGGTGCTTGCTGTGTACGAGAAAAAGTTAAGAGAAGCTACAATTGCTGTTCAAGACAGACTATTTCTACAAACAAAGGAAGTAATTGAAGGTGAATCTTTTGTGCGTATTTTGGCGCGCAAAAATTTAATGCAGGAGCAACCAAATCAAATACGGGAAGCTATGATAAAAGGATATGTTGAAATGTCTCATATTAATTTAATGATTGCGAGTGAATGCTTGCATGCAGAATATGAAGCACAGCATATGGTGGAGCGTCTCGTTAGCGGGGGATGACACTTTGAATGTAAAACGTGGTGACGTTTTTTTTGCAGACTTATCACCGGTAATAGGTTCTGAGCAAGGAGGCACTAGACCGGTGCTGATTATTCAAAATGATATTGGCAATCGATTTAGTCCGACTGTCATCATCGCAGCTATCACTGCACAGATTCAAAAGGCAAAGTTACCGACACACGTTGAAATCAATGCTGAAAAGTATGGTTTTGAACGTGATTCGGTTATTTTGCTAGAACAAGTGCGGACAATTGATAAGTCAAGATTGACGGATCGTATTACGCAACTTGATCATGCTGTGATGGAAAAAGTAGATGGGGCGTTGATGATTAGTTTAGGTCTGGTTAAATTTTGATATACATATGTGTATAGAAGCATCGAGATAATTAAATCTCGATGCTTTTTTTGTTCGACATCCTCAGTACCTTTTTACCATAATTTCAACTTACTAATTTACTTAAATTTGCTTTTATCTCTCTACAGACATGAAAGTTAATTGTGCCTGATGGTTCATTTTCAGAACAATAGAACTGCTAAGGTTAAAAAATACTCCAGCTAAAGGTACGAATATTGTAGTAGGACTTTTCAATCAAGCTCGAAAAAATCCGGAAGTAATAGCGCTAAGGTGTAATTGATAAATAATACAAAAAGTTTTAAGATATATTCAAGATTTGTAATAAAAATAGATTTTTGAAAAAATTCTTAAAAGGTATATGAAATTTTACATAGAATATTCCATTCTATAGAGGTTATTAAATTTATATGAAGTCAGGTCGAACTAAAGTGTAAGAGTATTACTCCGTAAGGAAATGGAGGGACAGCAGTGACATGTAAGTCTTCGGTTGAAATTATTACAGAATGGGATATTGTTGCAGCAAGACAACTGGGGCGCAAGGAAGCAAAAGCACTTGGATTTGGCACTGTTGATCAGGCTCGCATCACCACAGCAGTAAGTGAATTAGCAAGAAATATATATTTATATGCGAGTATTGGTAGAATTGAGATTGAAAGAATTGAGACGGAAACTGAAAAGAAAATAGTGGTTATTGCAACTGATCAAGGACCAGGTATTGAAGATGTTCGAAAAGTAATGGGAGAAGGCTATTCTACTTCTGGAGGGCTAGGCGCTGGTTTACCAGGCGTTAAGCGATTGATGGACAGTTTAGATATTCAATCTGTAGTTGGGGTAGGTACAACAATAAGGGCGGAAAAATGGTTGCGTTAGGACGTGAAGAAATTGAAACAATTAGAAGCACAGTATAGAAAAATATTATCAGATTTTATTGTTAATCAAACTGAAAGAAATTTATATATCGCTCAAAATTTCACACGTCAGTTAATTCAAAAAAATATATCTCCAGAGGATGTTGTTAGTATTCACAAAAATGCTGTTGAACAAATATTCCCTAATCAAATGAATGAAACACAACCAGCCTATGATTTTCTTATTGAAGTAATGGTGCATTATGGCATGGCCCATAGAGAGCACCAAAGCTTACTGCAAAAACAAGCAGAATATGAGATGGAAATGAAAATAGCAACAAACATTCAAAATACTCAATTGAAAACACATGTACCACAGCTACAAAGTTTTGATATAGGAATGATTTCGGTTCCGATACGTAAAATGAATGGAGACTATGTCCATTTTTTTCATGACGGTGACGAATATTTAAGTGTAGCTGTAACAGATGTTGTTGGAAAGGGAGTGCCGGCGGCTTTATGTATGTCGATGGTGAAGTATGGTCTTGAAACATTGGTATATGCATATAAAGATCCCTCCTATGTTTTAGAAGTTATTAATAGGGTAATAGAAAAAGGTGTAGATGATAGTATGTTTGTTTCCATGTTTTATGGGTGCTTAGATGTACAACAAAATATCTTTGCCTACGCCTCAGCAGGTCACGAGCCAGCGTTGCATTACAGTGCTAAGGAAGATCAATTTATTTCCTTAGATGCTAAAGGTTTATTACTTGGTGTATTGCCAGAAACAACATATTCGTTTCATGAAATCGTTTTAGAAGAAAATGATTTAGTAATTATGATGACGGATGGAGTAACAGAATTTAGAGCACAGGAAAGCTTAAATTCACGAGAGGTTATTACTGCTTTAATTAAGGAGAATAAGCATTTAACAGCTCAGCAATTGTGCCAAATTCTTTATAAGGAAATAGAGAAAGTGCAGAATTTTAAACTAACTGATGATTTTACTGTAGTTATTTTAAAAAAATAGGTTTACGTTTTAATTGAACAGGGAAGAGAAAATAGTCTAACAAATATGGTGGAGGTGTGCTATATGGACGTGACAATACATTTTAAAGAAATTGATCATAAATTATTTGGTTTTGTTGAAGGTGAAATTGATACATTTACTGCTTCTGGATTACGAGAGGAATTAGAAGCTGTAAAGATAACTGAAGGGTTAGAGATTGAACTTGATTTATCAAAGGTAAATTACATGGATAGTACAGGTCTTGGGATTTTTGTTGCCTTTTATAAAAGAGCGTTACGTGAAAATGGCAAAGTAAAGCTGGTTGGTTTATCAAATAGATTACAAAGATTGTTTGAAATTACAGGACTAAGTGATTTGATGGATATCGAAACTGATAAAAAGGTGGAATTAAGATAATGAAGGAATTTGACTATATTGAAATTAGAGTTCCTGCTAAACCGCAATTTGTCAGTGTCATTCGATTAACTGTCTCGGGCTTAGCTAGTAGGATCGGTTTTAATTATGATGATATCGAAGACTTAAAAATTGCAGCAAGTGAGGCTGTAACGAATGTTGTTCACCATGCTTATAAAGAAGATGAAGAAGGCGAAATTGTCATTGGATGTGCGCTATACGACAATAAAATGGAAATGATGATTGCGGATTATGGCAATAGCTTTAATTTCGAAGAGATCAAGTCTAAGATTGGACCATATCATCCTGAAGAAAGTATTGCGGGGCTTAGAGAAGGTGGTTTAGGACTTTATTTAATGGAAACTTTGATGGATGAGGTGATGATCAATAACGATGGTGGCGTAACTGTCTTTATGACAAAGTATGTCACTAGGGAGCAGGTGGAAAAAAATGTCGAAAGAATCACTACATAAATCTTCATCCAAGGAAGATGTACTAAAGTGGATTGAATTGTACCAGTCAACGGAGGATGATGAAGCACAAACAAACTTAGTGATTCATTATCGATATCTAGTTGAATCAATAGCACGTAAATATTCGAATGGTAAATCTTACTATGATGATATTGTTCAAGTAGGGATGCTGGGTTTATTAGGTGCAATCAGACGTTTTGATCCGAATGTTGGTCGTAGTTTTGAGGCATTTGCGGTGCCAACGATAGTTGGAGAAATTAAGCGATTTTTACGTGATAAAACATGGGATGTTCACGTGCCTAGACGAATAAAAGAACTAGGACCGAGAATCAAATCAACGGTGGAGGCGCTGACAATTGAACTACAGCGCTCTCCTTCTATTAAAGATATTGCAGAACGCTTAGAGGTTGCTGAAGAAGAAGTTTTAGAAGCTATGGAAATGAGCCGTAGTTATCAAGCTCTTTCTATGGATCATTCGATAGAGTCAGATTCAGATGGTAGTACAGTCACGTTATTCGATATTTTGGGTAGAGAAGATGACGGCTACGAAATAACTGATAAACGAATGATCGTTGCTGATGCGCTAGTTGTGTTGAATGAGAGAGAAAAACAGATTATTCAGCTTACATATTTAGAGCAACTTAGTCAAAAAGAAGCTGGAGAACGATTAGGAATTTCTCAAATGCATGTATCAAGAATACAAAGAAAAGCAATAAAGAAATTACAAGAGGCTATTCTAGCGAGTGGCAGTGTTTCGCTCTAATCTATCTATCGGTTTGTTAATATGCAAAAAAATAGTCTACTCAAACAGATATGAGTAGACTATTTTTTTGCATTTTTAGTAAAGTGTAATGGTAAAATGAAAAGAAAAAGGGTAGTGATGATGTGGAACAAAAACAAATGTTACAGCTCATTGCAAAAGATGTAGCGGTCAAACCAGGGCAAGTAGATGCTGTTATAAAATTATTAGAAGAGGGAAACACGGTACCATTTATTGCGCGTTATCGTAAAGAAGTAACAGGATCTCTCGATGAAGTGCAGATTAAAGCTGTAGAGGATCGTTATCACTACATACAGCAACTTGAACAACGGAAAGAGGAGGTTATCCGTTTAATTCAGGAACAGGATAAACTTACGCCCGAATTAGAAAAGGCGATTCTTTCAGCAACAGTCTTACAGCGCGTGGAGGATTTATACAGACCGTATAAGCAAAAACGACGTACAAAGGCAACTGTTGCGAAAGAAAAAGGCTTAGAACCACTGGCAGACCTTCTATTAGCATTTAGTAATGATACATTAGAGCAATTAGCTGTTGATTTTGTAGATAATGAACAAGTTGCCAATACAGAGGAAGCTCTAATGGGAGCTCGAGATATTTTAGCAGAACGTTTTGCTGATGATGCTGCAATTCGTGAGAAAATCCGTGCGTACTCATGGAAAGATGGAGTCCTTGTAACAACTGTAAAAAATGCTGAAATCGATGAAAAAAATGTTTTTGAAATGTATTACGAGTACGAAGAGCCTGTTAGTCGTATCGTTCCACACCGTATTTTAGCCATCAACAGAGGAGAGAAAGAAGAAGTTTTAAAGGTTTCAATCCATGTACCAGTGGATCGAGTGTTAATGATTATGTGGAAGGAATGGATACCTGCCACTGGTTCATCTCCTGCTATTGCAGAAGTTAAACTAGCTATAGAAGATTCATACAAGCGTTTAATTCAGCCTTCTATTGAAAGGGAATTACGAAATGAGCTTACAGAAAAAGCGGAGGCTCAAGCTATTCACATCTTCTCTGAAAATTTACGAAATTTATTACTGCAACCACCAATGAAAGGGAAATATGTATTGGGAGTTGACCCGGCTTACCGCACAGGCTGTAAGCTAGCGGTTGTAGATGAAACTGGGAAAATGCTAGAGGTAACAGCTATTTATCCACATCCCCCTAAGCCCGATGTGGCAAAATCTAAAGCTACGGTGAAAGGTATTTTAGCTAAGTATCCAATAAGTATAATTGCAATCGGTAACGGAACAGCATCCAGAGAAACGGAACAATTTATTGCGGACGTATTAAGTGAAATTACGACCGATGTGGCTTATGTTATTGTCAATGAAGCGGGAGCGTCTGTCTACTCGGCGTCTGATATTGCACGTGCAGAATTTCCTGATTTACAGGTTGAGCAACGCAGTGCTGTTTCCATTGCACGCCGTTTGCAGGATCCTTTATCAGAGTTGGTGAAAATTGAACCAAAAGCAGTAGGGGTAGGTCAATATCAACACGATGTTTCTCAAAAAAAATTAAATGAATCGCTAACATTTATAGTAGAAACAGCTGTTAACCAAGTGGGGGTTGATGTTAACACAGCTTCCTCATCACTCTTACAATATGTTTCTGGTTTATCGAAAACAGTTGCTGAGAATATCGTGAAGATGCGAGAGGAAAATGGTCAATTTACTACACGAGCACAATTAAAGAAGATTCCAAGGCTT
>NZ_DAMDAY010000047.1:0-28521 GCF_032093475.1 Lysinibacillus sp.
CCTTCACTTTGCCGGTTCTATCCGCTACTTTCCCTCGCTATCCTTCACTTTTGCCGGTTCTATCCACTACTTTGTTCGGGCTATCCGCCACTTTTGCTGTTCTATCCACTACTTTGTCCGGGCTATCCTCCATTTTGCCGGTTCTATCCGCTACTTTCCCTCGCTATCCTCATTTTGCCGCTCCTATCACCTCCGTTCTCCAGCACCAAACAAAAAAGGAATGCACAGTGATTGTGCATTCCTTAGCGAACTAGAAAAATAGACTTAAAATATAGTAAATTAACGCGGCCATGACAGCTGATATTGGCATGGTGATGACCCATGTTGTGACGATTTTACGTGCCATTCCCCATTTAACGCCTTTGACACGGTGTGCGGTACCTACACCCATGATAGAAGAAGAAATAACATGTGTTGTAGAAACTGGTAAGTGAATTAATGTCGCACCGAAGATGATCGAAGCAGAAGCTAAGTCAGCCGCTACCCCATTCACTGGGCGAATTTTCATAATCTTACCACCAACGGTTTTGATGATTTTATAACCACCTACAGATGTACCAAGACCCATTGCTGTGGCCGCTGCAAAACGTACCCAGAATGGAATATCATCTCCTTGGTGTAGTCCACCCGCAATTAAAGCGAGTGTGATAATCCCCATGGCTTTTTGCGCATCGTTTGTTCCGTGTGTGAATGATTGTAAGGCTGCCGTCCCGATTTGCATTGTTCGGAAGCCTTTATTCGTACGGTATAAATTCATATCCTTAAAGATGACCTTCAATATTGTCATCATCAGGAAACCAGCTGCAAAAGCTAGTAGTGGTGAAAAAATTAATGCTTGGATAATTTTAATAAACCCAGCATAGTTCAAAATATCAAATCCGGCTGCCGCAATGGCTGCACCTGCAACAGAACCAATTAACGTATGAGAAGAACTTGATGGAATCCCAAAATACCATGTAAGTAAATTCCATGTTATGGCTGATAATAAGGCCGCTAAAATAACGACCGAACCCGTAATATCGCCATCATAAGCATTTAAGGTAAATGGGTCTACAATATCTTTTGTTAACGCTTTTGCTACCCCAACGAATGTAATCGCTCCGACGAAGTTCATTACCGCAGCCATGTATACGGCTGTACGTGGTTTTAATGCACGTGTTGATACAGAAGTGGCAATGGCATTTGCTGTATCATGGAAGCCGTTAATAAAGTCGAATACAAGCGCGAATATAACGACTAGTATGGTGATTAATAAGATCGTATCCATTTCGTACACTCCATCTTACGCATTACGCATAATTATTGTTTCAATTGTGTTTGCTACTGTTTGGCAGCTATCCGCAATATCCTCAAATTGCTCGTAAATATCTTTGAAGACAATTAAGCGCATAGGATCTTTTTCCTGGATAAATAACTGCTTCATCGAAGAACGGAAAATTTCATCACATTCACGCTCATTATCCTTAATTTGAATAGCATGTTTACGCATTTCTACAAGCTTTTTACTATTTAAAAGTTCCATGGCTTGTACCATTTCATCCGTACTCTTGGCAATATAAGAAAGGAATTGGCGCATAGGCTCTGTTACTTCTGTTAAGTTATACATATTGAAATGAGCAATACAGCCTTCCATTCCATCAATGACATCATCAAGTTTATTCGCTAATGCTAAAATATCCTCACGCTCGATTGGCGTCATAAAAGATTTATTTAGCATCACAATGAGTTCATGAATTAATTTATCTCCACTTGTTTCATACTGCTTCATTGTATCTGCAATTTCTTTTAAAGAATCTATATCATCTTGAATGCGGGCATTGTGTGCATAATAAATACCTTCATTTACATTTTTTGCGATTTTTAATAAAGACTGAAAAAATGGATCTTGCTTATTTGAGTTGAACATCCTGTTCCTCCTGTTAAGTAAAAATTAATTTGTGGATTTCTGAATCATCATAACAAAACATTTACACAATTCTACAAAATTTTAAACACAAAGATATTGATTTTACAAAAATGTAATATAAAATTTGCCACATTTATTTTTAAGCTGTTTTTCAAGTTGAAAACGCTGGAAATCTGTTAATAAAAATCAGTGTTTTTTCTTTAAATATGACCATTTTTTCTTTTGTTTTTACAAAAACACTTGAAATGAACTTTTTTCTGCTTTTTTGTTTATGATGTGAAATGTTAAGGAATTGTAAACGAAATTTACATGAAAATGATGGAATTTCATTGTTATTTTTTGTCTTTTATCAGAGTATTATTCGCTCTTATGCTTGTTATGCTCGACGTTCTAACTGCTTATACACAATCGCTGCAAATATCGAGATGATAAGACCTCCAAATTTCTGTCAATTGACAAAAATTATTAGCGTGCTATAATACTTTTGGGCTTCACCGCATTGAAGCGTAAAAGTTTATTAGGAGGATTCACATGTTTCGAATAGAAGCTAAGAGTAACCCTCGATTTATTGAGGCAGGCTTTATTATACTTATCATTATAGCCACAATGGCTTTTAGTATCGGCTATTTAAAAGCAACACCCCACATTCCCATTTTTCTAGTCATTTCACTTTTACTAGCCTATGGACTACTAAAAAAAGTACCCTTTCGTGATCTTGAAGGCGGTATGATTGCAGGTGCTAGTGCTGGACTTGGCGCTGTATTTATCTTTTTCTTTATTGGCATCTTGATTTCGAGCTGGATTATGGGAGGAACGATTCCTACCCTTATCTATTATGGTTTTTTAACCGTTTCACCTAACTTTTTCTTTGCTATTGTCTTTTTAATTTGTAGCATTGTCGGTGTGTCTGTCGGTAGCTCCTTAACAACAGTAGCCACTGTCGGTGTAGCCTTTATGGGCATTGCAGGTGCTATGGACATCTCGTTAACTATCACAGCTGGAGCAATTGTTTCTGGTGCCTTCTTTGGTGATAAAATGTCACCTTTATCAGATACAACTAATCTTGCCTCTGGTACGGTTGGAGTAGATTTATTTGAGCATATTAAAAATATGGGTTGGACTACGATTCCTGCTTTCCTGATTTCCTTTGTGCTGTACGCTATTTTATCACCAACAGGAGCAGCTACTTCGTTTGATACAGTGGAGCAATTTAAAGAAGGATTACTCTCTACAGGACTTATTCATTGGTATACATTATTACCTATTGCCGTACTCGTTATTATGACTTTTTATAAAGCACCAGCTATCATTACACTGGCAGTCGTGTCTATTCTGGGAGTAGGACTTGCCTATATTCATGAACCATTGCCTGCTGCAGATGTCTTCAAGATGCTTTTTGATGGCTATGTCTCTCAAACTGGTAATAAAGAAATAGATGCTCTGCTAACTCGCGGTGGAATGAATAGTATGCTATTTACCATTGCTCTTGTTTTACTTGCCTTAACAATGGGTGGCTTACTATTTACACTAGGCATTATTCAAAGCATCTTAACGAAAGTTGAAAGCTTGTTTAAAAGTGCTGGCTCTGTTATTACAGGTGCAGCGATTACGGGCATCGGTGTCAATACATTGATCGGTGAGCAGTACCTATCCATTTTATTAACGGGTGAGGCATTTAAAGCACAATTTGCGAAGGTCGGCTTGGCCCCAAAAAATCTTTCTCGCGTGATGGAGGATGCAGGTACGGTAGTCAATCCTCTTGTCCCTTGGAGTGTTTGTGGTATTTTCATAGCAAGTGTTCTTGATATATCTACGTTAGCTTATCTTCCCTTTACCTTCTTCTGTCTACTAGGGCCTATTCTAACCGTTATTTTTGGTTGGAGTGGCAAAACGTTAACAAGGCTTGATTAATAACAAAAGGTAGCTGATTCAAACATCAGCTACCTTTTTTCCTCATTATTGCATCGCTTATTGAAAAACTTACAGTACGATCACATTACATAGTCAATTTGGCCAAAAACAGTAATGCCCATTTTAATGTAACTCCAATAAAGCATGTCCTTTCTTCTGTTTACCAGGTAAGCTTTGCATATTCCATGAGTAGCCCTTGTTACATTAAATTAGATTGGGTTATTACCATCCTCTTTTTGAGTACACATCATTTAAATTCCTTTTTAACAAAGTCAATGAGTCGCGTCTTTAATACGTCACCGTCCTGCCCCCTATGGTACATATCTGTTCCGTGATAACCGCTCTCGTCCACAATTAGCTCTTTATCAGTTGCTCCAGATTCTTGATATAATTGGCGCACATGTTTTTCAATACTGCCTCCATAATCACCAGGTGAAAAAACAAACAAGGATGGCGCTTTAATCTTTTTGACACTTGGAATTGCATCAAGGTTTGAACATTGTGCAGGAGAAGAAAGAATAATTAGTCCCTCAATAGGAAGCTCTTGACGGACGCCTGCAACGATTGCTGTTGTACCACCACATGATGCTCCTGCCAAAAATACTCTTTTTGCACCCATTCGTTTTAGTTCGTTTAAGGCTACATCTGCATCAAGCTCTATATGATCATTTAGTTCGATTTTCTGTGAGGCACCGTGATTACGATATTCAGGAATAATAACTAAATAACCGTTGTCTGCCAGTTCCGTTCCCATGTCAAGAAAAGAGCAAATGGAATAACCTTGCTCATGTGCTAGTAGGACTCCTTTATTTCCGCTACCAAGCACAAGTGCCGAAAGATATACCCCATCACTGGTAGTCAGTGTCGTTGCTTGATCGCGTAGCTCATCTGGAACACAACTATTCACAAGATGTCCTCTAGAAGACTTTACCGCTCGATCTGGCCAGGCAGGTTCATACTCAACCGCTGGGTTTGATGGTATATTTGTCACTTCAGCAGGTAACGTTTCATTTATGGTCTCGGTTTTAGGAGCAGTACCTTGGTGTTGATTAGATAAAGATTGATCGGCATTTGAAGACACAGGCTTTGTGGTGCAGCCTGTAATTGTTACTAACAAAATGAGCAATGCAAGTAACTTTATTGTCTTTTTAAGAGAGATGTTCATAGATTTTCTATTCCACCAACTTTTGAACTTAGAACTGAGAGTCCAACAAATAGTTTTACGTACTGTGTAAAACACTTCCTTTTGACACAGACAACCTTTAGTATCTCCACAATCGACTAAGCGCTCCATTCATCATAATGAGGCTACTTTTTGGAATAGTAATCCAATTAATTAATTCCTTACCATTATAGTATCCAAGGTATTAGGTGGAAACAAGGCATATTTTGAACAATATCCATACCTAGTGTAGATTGAAAAAAATGTGTTTTCATTACCGATGAAATAGTAGCTCTACTATCGATACATCTCCTTGGTAAAACTAAAATGTGGATAATTATAACTTACTTTTAATAAAAGCAAACATCAGCTACCTTTTTGTTATTAGATAATTCATAATATTGGAATTTATGTTATTCTATATATAACCACTCTCAGGAACGGAATCTTTTATTAGAACCATAAAATAAAGACAATTCTACGGGAGGTATTTTCATGCCAGCTACAGATACATTACTCAAAGAGTTTGAACACTTTTTCCAACACTATCAAGATGTTTGGAATGGCTGTAATGCCGAAGAAATGAATGCCTTTTTGTCAAAGGAAATCGCCATACGCTGGGCGGGACCAGAAGCCAATATTTCGGATTGGGGCTACGAGGAGGCAAAAATGGGCTGGGAACAAGCGTATCAACAATATGAAGGTCGTCAACCAAAATGGCATTTTAAAGTACTGCATATCACCCCTGCAACTGAAAATGAAGTGATTGCAACGTTTTGGGTCACGTTTGAAATCGAAGGAAAACTACTTGATGTTGTCAAATTATTTATTCAACGATTCCGCAAAGAGCAAAATGACTGGACTTTAATCAGAGAGTATTGTGAGCATCTCCATGCTGACAGCTTTATCTCAAACTAAACAATATTTTACTTAAATAGAAAAAGGGGATTATATGAATATTATACTAGAAAAATTAGAACACGCTGATCTTGAGCGTTTATATGAATTTGAGCTTAAAAATAGGACATATTTCGAAAAAATGGTACCTAGTCGTGGACATGATTATTATGAGTATAAAATTTTTAAAGAGAAAAATGAGCTATTAATAGAAGAACAAGCCCAAGACATATCTTATTTTTATTTAATAAAAAATGACAATGGACAAATTGTTGGAAGAATAAATTTAGTTGACATTGATAAAAGTCAACAGCTTGGCCATGTTGGTTATAGAGTTGGCGAAGAGCATATAGGTAAAGGATTGGCGAATAAGGCGTTAAAGTTATTATTGGCAATGGTAAGCAATCTAGGAATCAAACATATTGCAGCGAAAACAACGACGAATAATATTGCCTCTCAAAAAATATTAGAGAAAAATGGATTTAAATACATTGGCACGAGTGATGATGAATTTGACATGAATGGACAAAGCCAAAAATTTGTTTACTATAAATGGAGCGATTCAGAGGCAAATGTTGAATGATTAGCTATTCTTTTTCTATTTATTTTGATAAAAACCACTTATCAATCTGCTTGGTAAGTGGTTTTGGATTTTACATCCCCCAATAGGTGATCGTATCTGTCATACCAATGAATACTAACAATATTCCTGCCACTATTTGTATTCCCCTCCCTAGCTTTATGCTTGTCCGCATTATAAGACGCTTTGCATCAAATAGATAAATAAAGACGAGTAGCAAAATGAGTGGTATAGAAGTTGCCACCCCAAATACACTGGGCAAAATTAAGCCATAGGGGGTGCTTGCAACAATTGGCATTAACCACCCAAAAAATAGCACAAACATGGTTGGACAAAAGGCAATGGCAAAACTAGCGCCCATGAGGAAGGAGCCCAATTTCCCTGCTTTTACAACTGGCGGTAATAGAGAGGATAGGCGATATAAAAACTTTAATTTGAATAGACCTATTAGCACGAGGCCTGTTATCAGCATGATTGGTCCAATAGCTTGACGAAAGATGGGAAAGTATTGAGTCATCTTTGTTTCAAAGGATTGACCAAAAAGCCAAGCGAAGAGTCCAAGACCGCTAAATACAAGCACTTTCCCAAGCATAAAGAGCACAATCTCCTGCCAGTTACTTTTCAGTTGCAATGTTCGATTGCCATAATACGTTATTGCACTCATATTACCCGTTAACTGACACGGAGCAAGTGCACCAAGAAGGCCCAGAAGAACGGTCATAGCAAATGCAGAATGCTCATAGCCATTTAAAAATTGTGAAATAGGGTCGCTTATAAACTGACTGACAGCTGACATCATACGATACATACAAACACACCTTCTATCTAGTACTACTTTTACCATTATAAAACGAAAATGTGAATAAATGGTGCAGCCATGAACAAAAAAACCTAAAGTTCTCCGTCTTTGACTGCTACCTTCCATTCCTTTCCCTGTTTCGCTTTTCAAATAGTATAGCGAAAAATTGGCTAGCCTTGAAACCTTTTTTCCATCTGTGCGTATGTATAGCTAAACATGTCAGTAGGAGGAATGAAAGATGTCTTTTTTTCATAAAGCATTAGCAAGTATTGGAATCGGTTCAGCAACAGTGGATACTCGATTAGAAAAGGATACTTATCGCGCTGGTGAGGTCATGCAAGGCGAAATTATCGTGCGTGGTGGTCAAGTTGAGCAGCAAGTCGATACGATCTATCTATCAGTTAATACAACTTATATTCGAGAGTCGAATGACCATAAACATACAGAGGTTGCCACACTGCAAAAATTGAAAGTGTCAGAGCCGTTCTTACTAGGTGCTGGTGAGGAAAAGATCTTTCCAATTTCGCTCACACTGCCATTTGAAACACCCATTACTGCAGGTAAAACACAGGTCTGGATTCAAACAGGTCTTGATATAAAGAACGCTGTCGATCCAAGTGATAAGGATTATATTCGAGTGGAGCCAACAATGCTGGCAGACCACATCCTAGATGCTATTCGTGGGTTAGGTTTTCGTTTACGTGAAGCGGAATGCCAACAAGCCCCTTCCCGCTTCCGAGGCTATTACCCATTTGTGCAGGAGTTTGAATTTGTGCCAACAGGTCCATTTAGAGGACATTTAGATGAGCTTGAAATCGTCTTCCTTTCGCAATCCAACCACTCAGCAGAAATTTACATGCAAATTGATCGTAAAGTAAGAGGCATTGGTAGCTTCTTTGCGGAGGCATTAGATATGGATGAAAGCTATGTTCGAACAACCATTACTATGCATGACGTACCTGCACTCCAGGCGAAGCTTCAGCAAATCATCTCCAAACATATCTAGATCCTAGAAAAAATAGTTGAGGAAATCTTCAACTATTTTTTTATATAAAAAGGAGTGTAGGTCATGGGAATAAAAGCAGCATTATTTGATTTAGATGGAACGTTATTAAATAGAGATGCCTCCGTAAAAAAATTCATAGCGAAGCAATATGACCGCCTAGGCGAATTAGTAAAACATATTCCAAAAGAGCGCTATATGTCTCGTTTTATCCAATTAGATCAGCGGGGATATGTATGGAAGGATACAGTCTATCAGCAACTTGTTGCTGAATTTAATATAGACACACTATCATGGGAAGAACTTCTTCAAGATTACATTAATAATTTCAACAATCACTGTGTTCCTTTTCCTCATCTTCTTCATATGTTAGAAAAATTGAAAAGCGACCATATCGCCTTGGGCATCATTACCAATGGCTATGGGCAATTCCAAATGGAAAATATGAAAGCGTTAGGAATAGACAAGTATGTTGATGTCATATTTGTATCCGAGTGGGAAGGGATTAAAAAACCAAACCCCGAGATATTTAATAGAGCATTAGAAAAGCTACATGTGCTCCCAAATGAATGTATTTTTATTGGAGATCATCCTGAAAATGATGTGAAAGGTGCACAGCGTGTTGGAATGAAAGGCATTTGGAAAAGGGATTCTCAATGGGATCATGTTAAGGCCGATGCCATCATCGATGACTTGTTAGAGGTATCTTTAATCATCAACAGTTTAAATAAATCGTTGAAGTAAAGCCAAAAACCATCTACCACAATTATTTCGGTAGATGGTTTTTAAGATCATTTATTTCACAGCTTGCTTAACTTTCTCGATAACCTCTTCGGCTGTCGCTAGCTGTAAAGCCTCTGCCGCTAAAGCTTGCATCTCTGAAACAGATAATTGCTTTAGCAAGGAGCGTGTTTTTAAAATGGAGGTTGCACTCATTGAGAATTCATCTAAGCCTAAGCCGAGTAACAATGGAACAGCAAGCTCATCGCCTGCCATTTCACCACACATCCCTACCCATTTTTGCTCTTTATGTGCTGCCTCAATGACCATTTGAATCAAGCGTAAAATGGCTGGATTATATGGTTGATATAAATACGCAACTTTTTCATTCATGCGATCTGCCGCCATCGTATATTGAATTAAATCATTGGTGCCGATGGAGAAGAAGTCCACTTCTTTCGCAAAGATATCGGCCATCACGGCTGTCGCTGGAATTTCCACCATCATCCCAATTTCAATGTCCGAGCTGACCGCAATTCCTGATGATACAAGCTTTTCTTGTTCTTCTAATAAAATCGCTTTAGCATCACGGAACTCTCGAATAGTTGCAATCATCGGAAACATGATTTTTAAGCTGCCATATACAGATGCACGAAGTAATGCACGCAATTGTGTACGGAATAGCTCTTGTTGATCTAAACAAAGTCGAATGGCACGATGACCTAGGAATGGATTCATTTCTTCTTGTAAAGGTAAGTACGGTAAATGTTTATCTCCACCGATATCCAGTGTTCGAATAACAACTGGTCTACCGTTCATTCCTTCAATGACCGTTTTATAAGCGCTAAATTGTTCTTCCTCTGATGGCAGGTTTTCTCGGCCCATATATAAAAACTCTGTACGATATAGGCCAATTCCTTCTGCCCCATGGCGTAACACACTATCTAAATCACTCGGCGATCCGATGTTGGCTGCCAGTTCTACATGTACACCATCTTTGGACAGCGTTTGCTCGTTCACTAATGTTGACCACTCCGCTTGCTGCGTACGATAGTTTTGTGCCTTTTCTTCGTATTCAGCCATAACATCTGCCGTTGGGTTGACAATCACTTGACCTGATAAACCATCCACAATTAATAGATCACCATCTTGAATCGTTGATGTTGCTGTCCCTGCCCCTACTACTGCCGGAATTTCTAATGAACGTGCCATGATTGCAGAATGAGAAGTACGGCCACCAATATCTGTAATAAAGCCAAGGACAAAGTTTCGGTCCAATTGGGCAGTCTCTGAAGGTGTCAAATCATTGGCGACAATAATAACCTGTTCATTAATATGACTTGGATTTGGAATATGTACACCGAGTAAATGCGCTAAAATACGGTTTGTCACATCTTTAATATCTGATGCACGCGCACTCATGTATTCGTCATCCATACTTTCAAATAATGTTACAAACATCGTTGAAACGTCATGTAACGCATATTCTGCGTTTACCGCTTCATCTGCCATTTTTTGTTTGATTGGCCCAATTAATTCTGGATCTTTCAGCACTAATAAATGGGCTTCAAAAATGGCCGCTTCTTCTGCACTAAATTTTTCTATTGTTTGCTGTTGAATCGCCACTAATTCTTGCTCTGATTTGGCAAGAGCGGCTGCTAAACGTTGCTGCTCTGCCTCGATATCCTGAACAGTTGTTTTCGTGAAGGTTAAGTCTGGTTGGACAAAACGATATGCTTTCGCAATGGCAATGCCGTCTGAAGCGGCAATACCAGAGAGTTGTGTCATTGTGCAAGCCCCATTTCTGTCATGAGTGTCGCTAATGCTGCAAATGCTTGCTCTTCATCTTCCCCCTCTACAACAAGTGTAAATTGTGAACCTTGTTTTAGGGCTAACCCCATAACACCTAAAATGGATTTTAAATTAGCTGCTTTTTCTTCTGTACGTACTTCAATTGAAGAAGCAAACGGTGTAGCTTTTGCTACAAGCTGACTTGCCGGACGTGCATGAATTCCTAAAGGATCGACTACTGTAAATTGTTGTGTTTTCATAATTTATTCTCCTCTTCTTGTAAGTCTGTTAAAATGATAACATTTGGATGTTTGGACAAAGCACTTGCTGGTACATCCTCTGTATAATCTAATGCCAGCACACGCTGTAAAACGTCTCGCTTAGTTTCTCCCACTGCAATTAACAAAATGCACTTTGCTCGCATAATGGACTGAATCCCCATTGTGTATGCATGTGTGGGCACCTCATCAATCGATGAAAAGAAGCGTGCATTGGCTTGGCGAGTAGATTCCTCCAGTGTCACTAAATGTGTCAAGGAATCAAAGGGTGTACCTGGCTCATTGAAGCCGATATGACCATTTTGACCAATACCAAGCAATTGGAAATCTAAGGAATGCTGTTGCAACAATGCTTCATAGCGTGCTGCTTCCTCTAAAGGATCGGCTGCTAAACCATTCGGTAAATAGGATGCTTGAAATGGTTTTTGGTGAAATAAATGCTTGTTCATGTAATAGGCATAGCTTTGCTCGTGCGTTGCCTCAAGTCCAACATATTCATCCAAATTAAAGCTCGTGCAATCTGAAAAATCAATATCCGTTTTACAGATTTTAGCATACAACGGTTCCATTGTTCCACCAGTAGCTAACCCGAACGTTGTCGCTCCATTTTGTTTCGCTTCCACGATTGTCGCTACTGCCTGAGCGTATAACTCATCAACTGAGGAAAACCTTTTTATTATCACCAAATATCCTCCTTTTTGCCTTAGAAATGAATACGTTGACCATATTGATCAATGAGCGCATCGTTATTGTTTTTCCCAATATTGCTGCTACCAAACACGGGTAGATTTGCACCCTGTTCATGCAAAAGCTCAATAATTTCAGCAAATAAAGCATTTAATAAAGTTGCACCTAAGATCGTTGATACAGGTGCATACTGCAACTGATCCACTGTTAAAACACCATCTCCTAATGGAACATGTGTATTTAAAATTTCATCTACAATGTGCTCTAAACGCTTGCCTGAAGGATGGCGTGATGGCTGCTGTTGATATTCCAGCGATTGCAATGATATGGTCAAAGCGCCCGCTTCCTTGGCATAGATGGCCATATCAATGGGCGCTGGATTATTAGCGGATGTTGAAATGATAATACAAACATCTTGGTCATCAAACTGGAGCTGATCCTTATAGGAGGCTAAAAAAGCCTGTTTTTTTTCATTTTGCGAGGATTGCCGTGCACCCTGATGCAGCATTAACGATTCAATGTGTATCGGTTTGACAGGCACTAGGCCACCTGCTCTGTAGTAACATTCCTGCGCTAATAACATGGAATGCCCAGAGCCAAACAGCTGGATAATACCCCCCTGTGTGAGACGTTTAACAATTTGCTTGGCTACATGCATGACTTGCTCACTTTCCTGTTGAGCCACCATTGTTAAATATCGATTAACTTGTTGAAAATAGGTATTCATGATCTATCACCTTTTCATTTCCATCGTTTCATGCTGGATGTTTGTATGTCAAAGAGACATTAACGACCTTCGCTATCTTTCATCACATCAAATAAAATGTGGCCACCCTTAATTGTTTGCTGAAGATTTAAATGCGCATCTATAATGACTGCATCTGCATCATAGCCTTGCACAAGCTGTCCCTTCGTGCTTAATTTCAATTGTTGAGCAGCATTAAAGCTCGACATTTTCACAAGCTCCTCAAGCGTACAATTTGTTACGAGGTGCATGTTTCGTACAGCTTGATCCATTTTCAAAATACTACCTGCTAAGGAACCGTTTGCTAGATGGGCTCCTGCCTCAGTCACATGAACGATTTGACCACCTAAGTCATATTCACCAAATGGCATACCCTTCGCTCGCATGGCATCAGTAATTAAAATAATGCCATCTGCGCCTTTCACGCGGTAGGCCATTTCCACTGCACCCTTGTGCATATGAATAAAATCAACAATCATCTCGGCCTTTATGCCTTCTAGCAATAAAACACCGCCAACAACACCTGGGTCTCGGTGGTGGAATGGACGCATTTGATTGTATAAATGTGTCCCCTGTGTTGCACCCAATTGCGCCGCCTCTTGCATTTGCTCAAAGGTTGCATCCGAGTGACCAATCGATACAATCACACCACTAGCAGCAATACTCTGCACAGCTGACATACCATTAGGCTCTTCGGGTGCCAGCGTAATTTGCTTAATTTTATTACCACTTAGTTCCTGCCATTTGGTGAATACATTTAGATCTGGCTGCACAATAAAATCAAGAGGTTGAGCACCAGCACGCTGTTTCGAAACAAATGGTCCTTCAATATGAATGCCCAACACTTCCGCTTCATCGGGCTGTGGCTGGAACTGTGCGATATTGGCAATAGCACACTCAATATTGTCATAGCTTTGTGTCATCGTTGTAGCTAAAAAGCTGGTCGTACCTTCTTTTAAAAGCGATTGCGCCATAGTGTGGAGTCCTTCATCAGATGCATCCATTGCATCCATTTGAGCAGAGCCATGGATATGCATATCAATAAATCCTGGCAATAAAAATTTCCCTGAACCATCTAACCGATCCCCACCACTGACTTCAATGTGCTGGGCGATTTGAGCGATTTTGCCATCCCTCATCCACACATCCATTTGCTCATCTCGACCATTTGCGTTAACCACTGTGATGTTACGAATTAATAAACTCAAGAATAGCATCTCCTTCTTGAACAAGGGCTGTTGAAAAGGCGTCCATTCACAATTTTCACATTGCTTGTGTTACCTTAGCAAACAGCCCCATTTATTGTTACTTTTTCATTGCAATAATATTTGTTGAGCCTGCTCGCTGGTAGCCCGATTTTCCAAGTGAAATCTCTTGCCCCATTAAACTTGTGAATACAACTGGTGTAATCACGGAAGGTACTTGATCTTTAATGTGAGCAATGTCTGCTTTTAACAGCGCCTCTCCTCGTTTAATTGTTTGACCATCTGTTACAAACAGTTCAAAGCCTTCACCATTCAGCTTGACTGTATCTAATCCAACATGGATTAATACTTCAACGCCTGTATCTGATTTCAAACCAATGGCGTGTTTTGTTGGGAAGATCATGACCACTTGACCATCAAATGGTGCATAAACTGTCCCGTCAGTTGGACGAATCCCAAAGCCAGGTCCCATCAAGCCTGCAGAAAATGCCTCATCTGGTACTTCTGATAATGGTAGCAAATCACCTGTCATCGGCATCTCAAAATCATTGAATGTCGTTGTTTCATTATGTGCTGTTTTTTCCACTACAGGCTGTGCTGTTGGCAGTTTTGCATTTTTAGGTGCTGGGTTGCCTTTTTTCAGACGTTCTTTCATGGCCTCAGCTAAAAACTCAACAGATGTACCAATGATTACTTGAACATTCGTTTTACTGATACGCATAACACCTCTTGCACCAGTCTGCTTTAATGTTTTTTCATCCACCATATTGGCATCCTGCACAGACATACGTAAGCGTGTCGTACAGTAGTCAATTTGTTTAATATTTTCTTCTCCACCTAAGGCTTCAATTGTATAGTATGCACGTACATCGACATCGTCGGAAATAGAAGCATCGACTTCCACTTCCTCTTCATCATCGTCTTCACGTCCAGGTGTTTTTAAGTCTAATTTTTTGATTAAGAAATAGAATACAACAAAGTAAATGGCACCAAAGCCTAAGCCTAAAGGAATTAATAGTAATGGTTTATCTGCCAGACCAAGGTTCAGCAAGTAATCAATTAAACCTGCTGAGAATCCAAAACCGTCACGGAAACCAACGATATAGGCAACCGCAAGAGAAATACCTGTTAATACAGCATGAATACCATAAAGAACTGGTGATAAGAACATAAATGAAAATTCAATCGGCTCTGTCACACCTGTTAAAAAGGCTGTTAAAGCGATAGAAACGAACATCCCACCTACTATAGGACGTTTTTCCTTTTTCGCTGTAAAGTACATCGCAAGACAGGCTGCTGGTAAACCAAACATCATGATTGGGAAGAAGCCAGCTTGGAAATGTCCAGCTGATGTATCCCCTGCTAAGAAGCGGTTGATATCCCCTTTCACTATTTCGCCTGCAGCATTGGTAAATTCACCGAAGTCAAACCAAATAATTGTATTGATAACGTGGTGTAGACCAACTGGAATTAAAAGTCGGTTAAAGAACCCGTACATCCCAACACCAAGTGATCCAGCGCCAATCATCCAATTGCCGACCGCATCAATACCACCTTGAATAGGTCCCCAAACGATTGCTAAAATACTACCTAAAATCGCCATCGTTATCGATGTGATAATCGGTACAAAGCGCCGTCCGCCAAAGAATGATAACCATTCTGGAAATTTCACATTATAATATTTGTTATATAATAAGCCTGCCGTAATACCGGCAATAATTCCACCAAACACACCCATATTTAAATCTTCATTAACTGTTCCTAAAACGGCTATTAACACAAGATGAGCAATCGCCCCTGCAAGAGCTGCGCCCCCACTGCTATCATGAGCTAATCCCATGGCAATACCGATAGCAAAAATAATAGGTAAATTGCCAAGTATAGCATTCCCCGAAGCAGCCATAATACTAGCAATGTACTGGATCGCTTCATTCGGTACTGCCCCAAGCATATCCCCTGACCCTAAACGTAATAATAAGGCCGCTGCTGGTAAAGTAGCGATTGGAAACATGAGTGACTTACCGATTTTTTGTAAGAAAGCAAACATTCATTATCCCCCTTTGGTATAGTTGTCTAGACCACTTTAGTAAAAAAAAAGCGTTTTCACTAAGTTGCTATTATTATAGGCGCAATTCGAAAAAAAATAAATACTTTTTTAATATTTCGTGTTGTGCAAAAAAAAAACCGCACCCCAATGAGAATTAGGGCACAGTTCTTATTTAACTTATGCAGTGACATCACGCTTCATAAAGGATGTATAACTAATAATAAGGAAAATGACTGCATAAATAGCAAGTACGGTTAAAGAGAATGGCATCGTCACATCAGCAATCATCGAGCCACCACCATTTTCATACTGTGTTAAGTCTGAATGTGTTAGCCAAATGTATTTGACAATGTCGTAGCGGCTTAAGAACATCACAATCATGCCACCTGTGAAGGAAAGGAACATCGTTAAACCAATCGCTAATGAACTTGAACGGAACACAGAGCCTACTAAAAAGGCAAACAATGTAGACATCACAAAATCTCCACCAGACAGTAGATAATGATACGCTAAATCACTCCATACGGCCTTCTCGGCTACTTGCCCATTGACGATTTCTAATTCAACACCTGTTCCTATGCCGAACAATACGAAGCCAACAATGCCACTTACCACTACGTTGACTACAAATAATAAAAAACCAAATAGGAAGGTCGTCAGTAATTTAGACGTTAGCACCTTTGCACGAGACATCGGTCGTGTTAACAGCATTTTAATGGTACCTGTTGAAAATTCGCTCGACACAATACTTGCGGCTGTAATGACTGTAAATAAAGTGACAAGTATAATCATATTGCTTGTAAAGGACATAAAGCTGGCAAGGCTACTATCCGTTTGGCTCGGTGCATCATGGGCTAAGCGATATTCTGAAAGAGCAATCTGCTCCTCAAAATAAACCTTATCTTCCGCCGTTAATTCCTCATTGGCAAGCATCTCTTTATTTGATTGAATGGCCTGCTGCTCCATATCCTGCCATGAGCCTTCATCTGTCGATTTTACTTCATAATATTTAGTGATCCCTGCTGGAACGAGAATGACAAGAATTAGCATCGCAACCATTGCCCATGTTCCTTTTTTATGCCATAATTTCATCCACTCATTTTGAATTAGCTTCAGCAATTTGTCCGCCTCCAGTCATTTCTAAGAATTGATCCTCTAATGTTTTTTGATGTGGCTGTATTGCAAATAGTTGAATACCTTCTTGCACTAGTTGTGTAATTAAGGCTGGAACATTTTCCTTCGTCATTTCCACTACATAGCCACCATTTTCAGCAGCGAATTGGTAATCATGCTCTTTAAGATAAGCAGATACCTGCTCTTTTGGCTGTGCCTCCACATAATAAAAGGATGAGCTTTCATTATGGATATCACGTAGATCAATGAGCTTACCATTTTGAATGACTGCTACGCGGTCACACATTAGCTCAATTTCAGATAATAAGTGACTAGATACAAATACAGAAACGCCCTCTTCTGAGGCAATCTTGCGAAGATACATGCGAAACTCTCGAATTCCAGCAGGATCTAAGCCATTCGTTGGTTCATCTAAGATTAAAAACTTTGGTCGATGCAATAGTGCCTGTGCTAAACCTAGTCGTTGACGCATACCAAGAGAATACGTGGATACCTTTTCATGTATACGATGTTCGAGCCCGACTTGTTGAACGACCTCTTGAATTCGTTCCTTCGTTACATTTTTATGCATACGTGCAAAATGTAGTAAATTTTTATAGCCTGACATAAATTTATACATTTCGGGGTTTTCGACAATAACGCCAACCTTACTAATCGCTTCCTCATAATGCTCCTGTAAGGAAAGCCCATCAATCAATACCTTGCCCTCTGTTGGCTTCATAAGGCCCGTCATCATTCGAATGGTTGTTGTTTTCCCCGCACCATTTGGTCCTAAAAACCCTGTAATTTGTCCTGGATATAAATCAATATTTAACTGCTGTATTAATTGCTTCCCACGAATGGTCTTCGATAAATTTTGCAATTGTACAATTGGTTCTGTCATATTTTTTCACCCTTTCTAATCCATTTCACCTGAGCATAAAAAGTGTCAATTTTCATCTTTAGCAGTAGTTTCATTTGTTGAAAGGTCGATAAAAGCCTTTCATCCACTCGACCGCATCCTTATTGGTCACATCACGTAATGTTTCGACATCTTCATAAGCCGTGATAGACCCTGCTTGCAACAATATAATTTGATCTAAAATCGGCTCTACCTCATATAATTCATGTGTTGACAACAAGATGGTTTGATTCTCGATATCAGTAAATTGCAATAAGCCTTTAATCAGTTGCTCTCGAACGATAGGGTCTAGCCCTGCAAAGGGTTCATCCATTACATAATAAGGAACCTCTCGCCCAAGCGTTGCAGCCATTTTCATCCGACCACGATTGCCCTTTGATAATTGGCGTAGCTTAGCCTGTTTATCAACCTGTAAAAATTCCGCTACTATACAGGCTTTGTCATAGGAAAAATCCTCGAACTGTGAGGCATAATGCTGAAATAGCTGCTCACCTGTAAAGTACTCAAAAAACAAATCCGTATCTGGTAAATAAGCAATTCGGTCCGCACTTCTACGCGTGACGGGCTCTGCATTGAGTGTCACTTCACCTGCAGAAGGTCGTAGTAAACCAGCTAATACTTTCATTAATGTGGATTTCCCACTACCATTTTCCCCCACAAGTCCGATGATTTGTCCAATAGGGAAAGAAAAGGTTATATCCTGTAAAATTGGCTTATTCTTATATTGAAAAGACACATTAGATAGCTGTAGCATACCCTTCACCTCACCCTTTATTTTTCAAAACAATGAGCATTTCTTCCTTAGAAAATCCTAATGCTTCTATCGACAGTAAAAAATGTTCAGCTAACTGATTCTTCATATCTTCCCGTAACAACTCAATACGTTTCTCATTCGTGGTAATAAATGTACCCTGTCCTCGTTTGGTTTCCGTAATATTCATTGCCTCTAACTCCTTATAAACACGTTGCACCGTATTGACATTGACCCCTGCTTCAACCGCGTATTCTCGAACAGAAGGAAGCCGATCCCCAAGCTCTAGCTTCCCTTTTAAAATATCTCCACAAATTCGATCGACAAGCTGGCTATAAATAGGTTTATCACGCGAAAAATCTATCGTCATCGTAAAACCACCTTTTCAAGCCATCTGGATGCCACTATAAAGAGCACTACCATCAACAAGGTAAAGGCTATTTCTTCTACGGCATACAATGAACCGAGCTTCCATTCCATTGTCGAAACTTTTAATTGTGGTAAAAAAGGTTCTATCTTACGTAAAGGAATAGCTCCATGCTGGAAAATCGTTTGGTACAATGAGCTTTCCGTTATATGAACCCAGGCAGTGGATGTTAAATAAAACGCAAGCATGGTCAACACGATGGAAAAACGGCCAATCACATGCTTCATTTGCAAATAAAAAGCTAAGAAGAATAAGAGAAGAATAAATAGCATTAATTGGAATAAAGTAAATATAATAACAATTAATACTAATACAAACAAAATTTGTCCAATATTTGCAATAAGCTCTTCTTTTATATTAAAGATGGCGATACTCACAAAGATCGTATTAAACAATGAATAGCCTATAAGCGAACAGACCATCTTTGCCCCGATTAACTTCGTGATGGAACTAGTGGAATGAAGCCAGCTCTCCCTAGCTTTAATATCCAACCGTACACTCGCTAAAAATTGCCATATAGAATAAAATCCACCAACGAATAGTACGATAAGCGTAAAAGCAAATGCGAGCTGATGCGCATGGGCAAAAATATCAACGAATTGATGTAATACATAGGGAACAATCCAAGTGAGCATGATGCCAGTAAAAACTGCCACTAGAAACCATGATCGATAAAGTACCCATTCTTTTTTCAAAAGTCCTGCAAAACTCTTCAACCTCAACACCTCGTGTCATAGTGTACTAGTTAGATATTACACTATGACATTTTTCTTCGCAAGTGCCAACTACAAGAAAAAGGAAAATTAGATTAATTTGCAACGTTAGAAGTAGAAAAAGAGAAAATTTTAAAATTTGACCTTAACCACAATCCACTGTCTCTATTGCTGTTATTAAATGAAATGAGGACGATTCAAATGAAATTGTAGAAATGGAAGATGATCCATGCCAACGAAAGAGGATTATTATCTGTATGAGGTCAAAGCAACGTGAAGCAAGGAAAACAATCTTTTATTTTTGATGTAGAGATAGAATAAAGGAATTTTAATCATTGGACTTAATAAACCCCAACATGTCTAACTGTTGGGGCTCCTCGAAAAAAGCACTTCTCCTATTCTTGCCGTTTTTCTAAAAACCAAAAAACGACTGTCAACATGAATAAGATAAGAGGGGTTAAACCAGTATACTTCCAAGCATTAGTTGCTCCGATAAAATAACTTGTAGCGGGTATGGACGTAATGGTACTAACCATCATATACATCCATGAAAGCATAACTACTGCTAAAACAAAGGCAAAAATCGCGATCACCAAGGATGCACTCCACAGTACTAGCATTCCACCCCTCCTTTCATTATTTAATGACCTGTTTTCGTTCACTAGCTATGAGTTTAATATACAACATATAGTTTAGCAGGATGCTACCTTCTATTGATTCCCTAGAGACATATACTCTTTCAACGTCATTTATCTATTTATTCTCAATCCAAAGATTGGATATTTATGTTAATATAAACATACGTAAAAAAATAACTTATGAAAACCGTTTACTGGAGGTAATGATGAAACTTATTCTTATCTTTGGACCCCAAGCAGTGGGAAAGATGACTGTTGGGCAGGAATTGGCAAAAATTACTGATTTGAAGCTTTTTCATAATCATATGACGATTGATTTAGTTGGTCATTTTTTTGATTACAGCACGAAAGAAGGAAAAAGATTAGTCCATTTGTTTCGTCAGGAGATATTTGAAGAAGCCTCAAAAAGCGATATGTATGGCATGATTTTTACGTATGTTTGGGCATTTAATCTACAAGATGACTGGGATTATGTAAATCAAGTTTCCCAGTTGTTTGAATCCCGAGGTGGTACTGTCTACTATGTGGAGCTTGAGGCTGATCTTGAAGAACGACTTGAACGAAATAAAAGCGATAATCGACTGAAGCATAAGCCATCTAAAAGAGATATTGAATGGTCTGAAGCTGACTTAAAAAATTCAATGGATTCATACAGGTTGAATTCATTAGATGGTGAAATTCAGTATTCGAACTATATTAAAATAAACAATACAAAGTTGGATGCACAAGAAGTAGCCAAAATCATCAAACAAACGTTTCATTTCTAGTAAAGTTTAAGGGTGTGAAAACAGTTGAGAGGCTTTCAAGCGATGCTATTTGATTTAGATGATACCTTACTGAATCGAGATCAGGCCGTCGATCATCTATTTTTCTTGATTTTAGATAGATTTTATCAGGATCTTCAGCATTCTGTAAAAAACGACATGTTAGAAAAATTTAAAGCATACGATAAAAAAGACTATGGCATTTCTGATAAAACAACTGTTTTACAATCGTTTTTTGATGAATTTCCACCAAGCTTTCGACTGCCCCACCATGACATGCAAGATTTTTGGAATGATCATTTTCCTCATTGTTTTTCGATCAACCCACAAACGTTGAAAATCATTCAAACAATTAAAATGCATGTAAAAGTTGGTATTATCACAAATGGCACAGTTCAAAGACAAAAAGCTAAAATCATAAATACACAGTTAAATAGTTGCTTTGATGACATCATCATTTCTGAAGAAGTGGGTTACAGCAAGCCAGACAAACGAATATTTGACTACGCCTTACATCAGCTTCATGTTCAGCCTGAAGTTACATTATTCGTTGGAGATGATATAGAAAAGGATATTGGAGGTTGTCAACGGGCTAACATCAAGGGTATTTGGTTCAATCCCCATCAATTCACAAATGAAACGGACATCAAACCATATGCTGAGATTCAATCGTTGGACCAATTACTGATGAGATAAAAAATAACAATAGGTAAGGCAAGAGGATAGTCCATTTCAGAGGATATTTTATTTCAACACGATGAAAGGAAGAGCCTTATTTACCTAAGACTCTTCCTTTTAACGTTATACCATTTTCCCTACTACTTTTACTTTTAATCTTGTTGCATTTTCTGGATGGTAGGCTAGTGGCGTTTCTTCCACTTCTACTAGCTCAATCGTATCTGCAAGGGCCCCTGCTAACATGGCTTGTTTTACTGCTTTATTTTCGGCGTCCCTCAGTGATTCCTCACGAGGCTCTTTGGAATAAATATAAATTTGCTCATATTGGCCACTAATTTGTGCGATGGAGGCACCAATGGCATTCGCAACACCACCATTTTCATTTTTTACAATTTTGGAAACACCGCGAATGCTGTCAGGTACAATGATACTGCCACCACCGACTAAGACTAGTGATACATCCTCAGATGAGGTTTTCATTTTATCAATGGCTTGCTCCAATAACAAAGAAATTTCTTCTTGAACAGCTTTAGCAAATGCCTCATCAATATGAGCCACTAAATTACGATCGCCTACATTGGCTAAACCAAGACGTACAGCAATATCGGTTGTTGTCAAAGTGGAGCCTCCAAATACGAGTGCTTCTTCACTAATTTTATAGCCTACACTATCTGGTCCTACAGTAATTTTGTCGTCCTCCACCCGAACAATACTACCACCACCGAGTCCGACCGAAATAATATCTGGCATTCTAAAGTTCGTACGGATGTCCCCTACTTCCACGGCAACGGACGATTCACGCGGGAATCCATCCTGTAACACACCTATATCGGAAGTTGTTCCACCCACGTCCAACACCATTGTATTTTGAATTTGGGATAGATACGAAGCGCCTCGAATACTGTTTGTTGGCCCACAAGCAATCGTCAGGATTGGGAATTGCTTCGCGTAATCTATCGACATTAACGTCCCATCATTCTGACATAAGTAAACATCCACGTTAAAAATACCTTCCGCTTGAAGTGCCTGAATAAAGCCCTGGGTTGTCGTTTCGATGACCTTACATAAAGCAGCATTGAGAATCGTTGCATTTTCACGTTCAATTAATCCAACCGAACCAATTAGGGATGAGCAGGAAATGGGGAAATCCTCTCCATAGGCTTCTTGAATCCATTGACGAACCTGTAATTCTTGGTCATTTTTAATTGAAGAAAAGACACCTACAATCGCAATCGATTCTACTTCATCCTGCCATTCTTTTAATAGCTTCTGAATTTCTTCCTGATCAAGTGCACTTAGTAATTGGCCATCGTATTCATAGCCACCATGAGCAATCGCATAATTACCTGATAATTTATCAATCATATCTGTTGGCCAAGCTGTGTAAGGTAACACTGAGGCTGTTGCTGGATAGCCTAATCGAATGACGCCGACCTTCGCGAGCTTTTTACGTTCCACAATGGCATTTGTACATTGCGTTGTCCCTAACATCGCATGGGTAATTTTTGTTTTATCAATGTTGGCACCTTGTAGTAATTGTTGCAAGGACTTTTCAATACCCGTTTTAATATCTAAACTTGTTGGTGATTTCACACTATAAATTAGCTGACTATTATGGTCTAAAAGGATCGCATCTGTGTTTGTTCCACCTACATCAATTCCAATTTTATACATGTTCTGCAACCTCCTTTTTCACCATTTCTTCAATTGGCACGTAATCGTAATCATAGCCAAAGTATTTTGGTCCAGCCGTTTCAATCCCTTTAGCGGTACGCCACTTTTCATGAGCTGGTAGGCCAATTACGCGCACTCGTTTGCCGTATTTTAGACTTTCTGTTGTCACAGGCAGCAATGTTTCATAATCAACCAGACAGATAAGATCTGGCGTCATCGCTACCACTTTATCATTCTTCTCTGCTAATAGATTTTCATTTTGGAAATGAACTTTCATTTGATCATTTTTATAATGAGCAATGCCTTCAAGATTCATTTTACCTAGGTTAAAGCCACCCTTTGTTTCACGAATAACATCTACAATTTTCCCTTGGAATAGCTCAAAGCCCTTCACAAGCTCTAAAAGATGTTGTAGCTTATCGTTTACCTCTTGATTTTTCGAGGCAATAATTTCACCGATTTTTTCTGAAAGTGTCACGATATGATGCACACCGCTTTGCTTGATTTGCGCACCCGTTGTTGGATACAAGCTTACTAATGAGCTAGCTCCCATTTCGACAGTTGCCGACCGTGCGATACGCTCTGTCCATTTATTATCAATCGTTTCAAAAATACCAATATTCCCTTTTTCATCTGTAATGGCCATAGGTGTTGCCGAAATTCCATCAAGGTTAAATGTCACCATTTGTAACTCAGGAAATGCACGACCCATTCCATCACAATCAATTAACGGTAACCCTAGCTGTGCAGCAACTACAATCGGAATCATCGAGTTGACCCCACCCGCTTCCATCGGGTATGTTCCAGCAATTTTTTCTTTACCCAAATACTGCGCAAGCTTTTGGAAAACTTTTACAAATTCATCACCACGTGGAAATTTCTCTACTAACACAGATGGTGCACCCATCATAGCTGCTGGAATGAAAAAGTCATCGTCTGCAATTTCATCCACTGAATACAATTTTACAGGCCCATTTTTTTCGATGGCAGAAAGGGCCATTAGCTTCCCAATATAAGGATCTCCTCCTCCACCTGTTCCTAGAAATGCTGCCCCAATGGCAATATGTTCAATTGCTGCTTGATCTAAATATCTCATCTATGTTCCTCCAGTATGACAGTTTTTTGTACGGATACTCGATAGCCAATATAATAAATAAGGAAAGAAATAAGGATGCCGATCATCGGTTGGTTTGGTAATGGTGGCAATTCAGGGAATAAGGAGAAGACTACTGGCATACAGGCAATCACTGCGCCAACAAGCCAAGAAAACACCCCTAATCGATTCACACCTTCAATCTCATGCCAGCTATCTATCTTCCCTCGATGAATGACCCAATAAGAAGCAATCATCACACCTGCAACAGGTGGAATCATAGCTGATAAGATGGACATGATGGGTGTAAAATAATTTAAAATTCCTACCACGGCCAGTACCGTACCAATTGTTCCCGCGACACCAATCGCTAATCGTTCTTTGTTTTTAGCAATATCGAATACATTTATTAAAGCAATACCGCCTGAAATCGCATTTACCAAGTTGGTTTTCCATGTCGCTAAAATTAAACCAACCCCACCAATAAACGGTGTAGCGATATGCAGAAAGACAGCTGTAATATCACTTGTTTGGTAGGCAATGGTTAAAATAGCCCCAACTGCAATCATCAGCACACCTGTTGGAATAATCCCCAATGTAGCTGCTTTGACAACATCTGAACGTTTTTCGGAAAATTGTGAATAATCACCCGCTATGACGGCCCCTAAGGCAAACGATCCAATGGTAACGGCTAAACCATCCATAAAGCTCATATTGCCTTGTGGCTGATAATCGCGTATGAGCTGAAGCTGATCGCCTGATAATGTTTGACCTAAACCGTAAAGACAAATGATTACGAGTAAAGGTACTGCAATATAGCTTAAAATACGCAACACTTTCATTCCATAAAGCGCTGAAACAACCATCACCATTCCACTTATGAATGAAGCAAGCGGAATCGGTATATTCACATGATAAATGGCTAACAAATTGGCTAAGGCGACCCCACAAACATTGGCCTGAATACCAAACCATCCTAAGCAGGCAATGGCTAAAATGATGGACAAGATTGTTCGGGAGCCTTTTTTACCAAACACTTGCCCAGCAACATGGACAGTTGGTTTTCCTAAATCACTGCTTTGCATTCCTTGTAAAACCATAATGAACACGACAATTGCGTAGCCTACAAAAGCAACCGCAAGTGCCTTTGATAAACTCATATTGGTAATGAGTGCGTTACCTACTAATAAACTTGGAATACAAATCATGACGCCCGCCCAAATAATACCCAAGCTATACCAAGACTGACTTTTATTATTATTTTGCATGTGACTCCCTCCTTCTACTTAGGTGATGGATTAATGTTTTTTATTATAAAAGAAAGGTAGGCGTCACGTCTTTTGCGTAAATGAAAAAAATAATCTGAAATTTTGTTCAAATTGACAAAATTTCAGATTATTCTAATCATTAATCAAGCGATACAGCATACAAGCCATATACACATCGTAAAATTCTGAGTACACTGTCACATCTGTGCCAATCTGCTCACTAATTTTTTTAATACGATATTTCACTGTATTTTTATGAATATAAAGGAGCTCCGCACAGCGCTCCACACTAGCATTCGCATCCAATAAAAAGGTAATCAATGTTTGCAGGGAATCACGCTCCCGCAAAATGGGTTCTATGACAGACAGATGTTCTTCAATGATTTCTTCTCCCTGCCTACTAACATCTATAGCCCTTTTCATCGAACGTACCTCTGCTGCCGTAAACAACGTTCGCATGGGATAAATGGTATGCGCCTTAGCCCCTACCTGATTAACCAATTGATACATTTGGCGCACAGACTTTGTATTTTTCATTTTAGGTGCATAAACGATTTCCGCAATTTGATCATCAAAATTGGTGGTTTCACAATATTCGACTGCAATGTCAAACTCATGGTGCTTATAAAGACAATTCCCTAACAGCACAATAACACATTGATCCATGCACTGTATTACTCTTGTTTGGTAATATGTTGACAGTTGCTCATCTAATTCATCTCGAATTCTTTTTTCATCGGCAAGATCATGCATGTACACTAACCACATCATCTGAATGGCAGAAACATCAATATGAAGGAGATTTGCTAATCTTCTCATTTTCTCACTTTCATCATTGATAATAGCTTTGACTAAGGCATATTCACTTACCTCATCATGCTTATCCCCCCATAAATTAATCGCAACTTGCACCACTTCACTTACTTTATCAATCGTTTTAGTTGGCAGTTTTGTATTTTCTTTTATCAGAAATAGATAAAGAGGCTCGCCATTTTTTTGGTGTACTTTTTTATATTCAACAACACAGGAGACAGTACTTCGTTGGAACTCGAATGTTCCTGCTTCTCGATGGAAATTCGATTGGCTACATTCCGCAATGACCTTCGCCACATCTAATGTTGAATTTCGTGGCCACATCACTTGGTTCACAATATCAAAATGACTATTCGTTAGCAGAATATTGGCTTTCAAACGATCCGAAAGCATTTTTAACGTAATTTCTACACTTCTTAAATGCTCTGGCAGTAAGGATACCTTTTCTAACGTCTCTTTGACAAAATGATCATTGACTCCTTGATGACTAATAATGGCTTCCATAACCTCATAAATAACCTCATTATAGCGCAGGGAATAATCATTTCTTGGCATACAGATGATAATAAAGCCCTGTGATTCTGCTAGTGTCAGAACCTCCTCTGGAATATCAGGCAACACAATCCCTACATAATATAAAATAAGACCTAGCTCGCCTAAATCATGTAAATGCTGAATCGTTTCACATTGCTGTTCCACACTATTTCGAATGGAATAAAATGAGCTAATAACAAGCTCCTCTGCATACCATTCCTCTTGTACACGGTTAATAATTCTGGAATAAAAATCAACATTCGATACTTCTAACACGGATAAAGAAGATACAGTACGATGAAGATTATCTCGACCCGTTAAAACCTCTGCCCCTCGAAAGGATGGCAAATGTAATAATTCATTGACCGTTACCCCCATGTTCAACCACCACTTTTCTCTACAACATCTTTTGAAGAAGAATACCATATCCCCTATAATCTTTCAAAAACCATTTTCTCTCTTGTTCAACTTCAAGTGTGTAAGTGATAAAATAAAAACTAAGTTTAGAAGGTAAGAGAGGAATTTAACCATGTCAAATCTGACAAATAGAGATTCATCAGTGGGCATAAACATCCGCGAGAGCTTACTGGCTGATTGTCAAAGCTGTTTTGGCTTATGCTGTACGGCTTTAAATATTGTTGCTTCAAGTGACTTTGCGATCAATAAACCAGCAGGCTCACCATGCCCCAATTTGCAGGATAATTATAGCTGTCACATTCATAGTGAACTAAGAGAAACAGGCTTCAAAGGCTGTACGGTTTTTGATTGCTTAGGTGCAGGACAGCAGGTTTCACAAGTCACGTTTCAGGGGCAAGATTGGCGACAATCCCGTGAGCATGCTGACAAGATGTTTCGAGTATTTCCAATGATGGAACAGCTTTACGAAATGATTGCGTATGTGGCAGAGGCATTATCCTATCCAGTGAATAACGACCTTTACGAGCAGCTTCTAGCTCAATTGGAATTGCTCCAACAAACAACAGAATTAGATGCAGATGCCTTATTAGCACTGGATATGGTAGCTATACGTGTGCCTGTCAATGCACTATTGCTCAAAACAAGCGAACAAATTCGTCTACATAGCCTAAAGGGGAAAGCTTCTAAACAATTGAATCAGCGTGGGGCTGATTGGATGGGCAAAAATTTAAAGGGCAAAGATTTACGTGGAACGGACCTTCGAGGTGGCTATTTAATTGCGGCCAATTTACAAGATGCTAATTTACGAGAGGTAGATTTCATCGGAGCTGATTTGCGGGATGCCAATTTGCGCGGTGCAGACCTGTCGACAAGTATGTTTTTAACCCAAATGCAAATCAATGCAGCACAGGGTGATCGCTACACGAAATTACCTTCCTATATAAAGCGACCTGCCCATTGGCAATAAAAAAGGTAGATGACGTTT